>DATMCB010000305.1:0-3648 GCA_035558835.1 Solirubrobacterales bacterium | reverse complement strand
CGGATCATTGCCGGGGAGGTCGGAGGGGTTGTCCCGGGGCGGCGGGACGTCGTCGGTGGTCGAGGTCGTCGAGTCGGTCGTCGAAGAGGGCGGGGTCGTGGTCGTGGTGCTCGGCGGGGTCGTCGTCGTCGGCGGGGTGGTGGTCGTGGTCGTCGGCGGCGCCGCATTGGTCTCATCCCCGTCTAGAGGGTTCGAGCAGCCCGGGTCGCCGAGGTCGACGAGGCCGTCGCCGTCGTCGTCGCGAAGGTTCGAGCACGCCGGAAGCGCCTGGCCGGGATCGACGGTGCCGCCGCCCGGGAGGTCGACGGATACCCCGGTCGACTGCGCGCCGACGGCGCCCGCCGCGAGCACCGCGAGAAGCGTTCCGAGCACCAGTGTGATTACGAGGCGGTTCCTCATTCCCATACACCCTTGCCTTGAGACTCGCTCAGCCCTGCCTGCTGGAAGCCGACCTCTCCAAGAGCAGGCAAAAAACTAACCATCTCGGCAGCGGAATGCAACGGACAACGAACGCCCGCAACGGAGGACCCCGGCGGGGTCTCCTGGTCTTTGCTCCGCCCCATCACCTGGAACCCATCGGCAGTATCCCATTCGAGCCTGAGAGCCGCGCTGCAAGCCGCTTCCCGAGTGCCGATCGGCTACCGTGCGGCAATGAGCCGAAGCAGCGGGAACCGGCGATGAGCGACGCCGCCGAAAGCGGGGGCGGGATTCGCTCCCGCGGCGAGGAGGTGATCGGCGATCTCGCCCAGAGCCTGCTCGAGAACCCGCTCTTCAGCCAGGCCCTCGGCAAGGCCCTCGGCGCCGGCGAGCGAGCGGCCGGAGCCCAGCGCGCCGCGCTGCACGCCATCGACGTCTCCAGCGCCGGCGATCTCGAGCGGCTGACCCGGCGCGTCCGGGCGCTGTCCGACCGGGTCGAGGCGCTCGAGGACGAGGTCGACCGGTTGCGGCGCCGGGGCCCCCCGGGCTGACCGGCCCAAACACGGGTCGGGTCCACTCGGTCGAACCCTCGACCAGGCCGTTCAGCCTTCCCAATCGGAGTGGGCTCAGTCTCGACCTCAGGTCGAGGTCGCCTGGAGGGCGGCGACGGCGGCGTCGGCGAGGCTGAGCAGCGCCGCGTCGAGCGGCTCGTCCTCGAGCGGGCGGCCGTCGCGGCTGCGGACGACGAGCGCGGCGGCGGCCGGGACGTCCCGCCGAGCGGCGAGGGCGAAGACCGCCGCCGTCTGCAGATCGTGGAGCCCGGGCGACGCGTCGCCGCCGAGGCCGTCGCGGCCGGGGATCAGATCGGAGCTCTTGACCGGCGCAGTCCCGATCGCCGCCGCCTCGGAGAGCGCGGCGGTGAGGACGGGGTCGGGACGGGTCTCAGCGCCGGCGCCGAGCAGCCGGCTGGTCCCGTCGGCGGCGGTCGCGATCGCGGCGACGACGGCGGCGCCGAGCGCGTGCGCGTCGCCGGAACCGGAGCAGGTGCCGATCCGGATCAGCCGCCGGACGCCGAGCTCGATCGACTCGGCGAGGACCGCGACCGCGCTCGGGGCGCCGATCCCGGTCGCCTGAACTGTCAGCGGGCGACCCTGCGGGGTCTCCCCGTGGTAGCCCCAGAGCCCGCGGTTGTGGTTGCTCATCCGCGGCTGGACGAGGACGTGCTGGGCGATCGCGAGCGCCCGGGCCGGGTCGCCGCAGATCAGCGCGTCGGCCGCGGTCGGAGCGCTCGGTCGCAGGTAGAAGGGCATGGCGGCGCGAAGATAGTGGTCGGCCGCGGCCGCTACGCCCCGGCCCCACCATCGAGACCCTAAGCTTGGGGCGTGAGCGAAGCCGGCAGAGAGTCGTCCGCGTCCGCACCGGAAGCGGTCGGGGAAGCGCTGCGAAGCGCGGTCGAGAAGACGCTCGCGGCGACGGCCGAGTCGGCGACCGGGACCCGCGAGCGGGCCCAGGAGCTCCTCGACGACGTGGTCCGTCGCGGCCAGAGCGCCCGCGAGGAGGTCACGAGGCGCCGCGAAACGGCGACCGCCCGCCTCGCCGAGGCGATCGGCGAGCTCCGCACCGCCGATCGCGAGAGCCTCGAGCGGATCGAGGAGCGGCTGGCCGGCATCGAGGGCCGGATCGCCGCCCTGGAAGGATCTCACGCTGAGTCTGAGCCTCTACCTGAGGTTGAGGATAGTCCGCTGGAACCCGA
Source organism: Solirubrobacterales bacterium (assembly GCA_035558835.1). Taxonomy (GTDB): domain Bacteria; phylum Actinomycetota; class Thermoleophilia; order Solirubrobacterales; family 70-9; genus RHKX01. The sequence goes on along the minus strand of DATMCB010000305.1, from coordinate 1,478 downwards.
TGAGCAAGGGGATCCAAGGGATTAAATGGGCGCGGGGCGCCGGATACTGATCGCCGGCGTCGGAACCCACTGGGGAACCGAGCTCGCGCTCCGTCTCGAGCGCGATCCCGGCGTCGAGCACGTGATCGGCCTCGATACGACCCCGCCGCTCGCGCAGCTCGAGCGGACCGAGTTCCTCGAGGCCGACATCCGCAACCCGCTGCTCGCCCGGCTGTTGCCGTCGACCGGCGCCGACACGCTCGTCCACACCGGCATCCTCTGGTACCCGGGGCCCGGAAAGCCGCAGCGGGCCCTCCACGACATCAACGTGATCGGCACCCTCCAGCTCCTCGCCGCCTGCGAGCGGACGGCGTCGCTGGAGCGGGTCGTGCTCCGCGGCTCCGCGGCGATCTACGGCTGCGAGCCCACCGGCCCCTCGTTCTTCACCGAGTCGATGGCCAACGACTTCCCGCTCCGGACCCGGTTCCAGCGCGACATCGGCGAGCTCGAGGGCTACTTCGCGAACTTCGCCCGCCGCCACAGCCGCCTGACCTGCTGCATGCTCCGCTACCAGCCCGAGATCGGCCCCGGGCTCGACGCCCCGATCGCGCACTACCTGTCGCTGCCGGTCGTCCCGACCCAGCTCGGCTTCGACCCGCGCCTGCAGCTCGTCCATGCCGAGGACGCGACCGGAGCGCTGCACGCGGCGACGATGAACCCGATCCGCGGCGCGGTCAACGTCGCGCCGAGCGGCTCGATCTCGCTGTCGCGGGCGCTGCGGCTGATCGAGCGCCCGCAGATGCCGATCCCGCATCCGCTGTTCGGCCCGGCGATGGCGCGGCTCGGCGATCGGCTCGGCGCCGGCAGTCTCTACGGCGATGCGGTCCGCCTGCTCCGCTACGGCCGCGGCGTCGACAACGCGCGGCTGCGGACCGAGCTCGGCTACGAGCCGCGCTTCGACGCCGTCGCGGCGATCCGCGACTTCGCCGCCGCCGACCGCGGCCTCCGGCTCGTCCCGGCGATCGGCGTCGGCTCCGTCCTCGACCGGATCGCGGGGGCGCGGTGAGCGCCACCGCCCCGGCCGCCTCGATCCCCGACTACGGGGTGCGCTTCCTGCGCAGCGTCCGGACCGCCGTCGACGGCGGTCTCGATCCGGTCGCCGCCGCGGAGGCCGCCTCCGCCGACCTCCCGAAGGCGCTTCGCGACGCCGTCGAGCGGATGGCGCGGCGGTTGCGCGGCGAGTACCACGAGGACGAATGGGGCTTCGACGAGGAGTTCGCCGAGGCCGCCTACCCGTTCTTCGAGCTGCTCTACGACCAGTGGTGGCGGGTCGATGCCGCCGGCGTCGGCAACGTCCCGGCACACGGGCGGGCGATGCTCGTCTCCAACCACGCCGGGTCGCTGTTCCCGTTCGATGCGTCGATGATCACCGGCGCGATCATGAAGGAGCACCCGCTGCCGCGCTGGCCGCGGTTCATGGTCCTCGACTGGGCCTTCTC
>DATMCB010000304.1:0-5234 GCA_035558835.1 Solirubrobacterales bacterium | reverse complement strand
CGACCAGGCGGTCAGTAGTCGTAGAAGCCGGCGCCGCTCTTGCGGCCGAGCTTCCCGGCGGCCGCGAGGTCGAGGAGACGCTGCGGGGGTGCGTGGTCGTCGTTGCCGCTGGCATGGTGGAGCTTCTCGCCGATCGCGATCGCGACGTCGATCCCGACGAAGTCGAGGAGCTGCAGCGGCCCCATCGGCTGGTTGGCGCCCTTCGCCATGCAGGCGTCGACCTCGATCGGCTCGAGGTCGAGCTCATCGAGCAGCCGGACGGCGTCGAACAGGTACGGGAACAGGAGCCGGTTGACGACGAAGCCGGCCTCGTCGGGAACCTCGACGACGTGCTTGCGGAGCGCCCCGCAGAAGGCGCGGGCGCGTTCGCCGAGCGCGTCCGGCAGCGATTCCGGCAGGCAGAGCTCGATCAGCTCCATCCGCGGCACCGGGTTGAAGACGTGGAGGCCGTAGAAGCGGTCGCCGACGCCGGCCCGCTTGCCGAGCTCGACGATCCCCAGCGACGAGGTCGTGGTGGCGAGGTCGGCATCCGGGCAGATCTCGCCGAGCGCGGCCAGCAGCGCCGCCTTCGCTTCGGCGTCCTCGACGATCGCCTCGACGACGAGGTCGCAGCCCTCGAGGTCGTTCGGGCTCGTCGTCACCCGGACCCGCTTCGCGTTGGCGCCGTCGATCTTGCCGCAGAGCTTCTCGATCGCCTCGTCGGCGCGCCAGGCCGAGGTGTCGGAGCGGGCGAGGACGCGGACCTCGCCGAGCGTGGACGCGGAGGCGGCGAGGCCGAGCGCGATCGCGCCGCTGCCGGCGACGGCCGGCCGCACGTAGCCGTGCTCGGGCGCGCCCATCGTCAGCGCTCCGTCCCGTCGGCTCGCGTGGCCCGCGAGGCCAGGGCGGACGGCCACCAGATCCGGCCGCCGAGATCGATCGCCAGCGCCGGCACGAGGATCGAGCGGACGACGAAGGTGTCGAGGAGCACCCCGAAGGCGACGACGAAGCCGAGCTCGGTGAGGAAGACGAGCGGCAGCACCGCCAGGGTCGAGAAGGTGCCGGCGAGGACGATCCCGGCCGAGGTGATCACGGCGCCGGTCACGGCGAGGCCGCGCAGCACTCCCTCCCGCGGACTGCTCCGCTTCGTCTCCTCCCGCACGCGCGCCATCAGGAAGATGTTGTAGTCGACTCCGAGCGCGACGAGGAATATGAACGCGAAGAGGGGCAGCGAGGGGTCGCTGCCGGCGAAGTCGAAGATGACGTCGAAGACGACGTAGCCGACGCCGAGCGCGGCGGCGAACGAGAGGATCACGGTCCCGATCAGGATCAGCGGCGCGACCAGCGAGCGGAGCAGGACGATCAGGATCAGCAGGACGACCGCAAGGGCGACGGGCGGGATCAGCTTCGAGTCGTGGGCGGCGGCGACGCGGAGGTCGCGTTCGATCGCCGTCGGGCCGCCGATCAGCACGTCGTTGCCGCCCGCTTCCTTGGCGACGGCGCGCAGTTTCGGGATCTCGTCGTAGGTCGAGGTCGCGTAGGGATCGTCGGCGAGGATGACGTCGATCTGCTGGCCCGGCGGCCCGGTGTCGCCGAGGCGGACGTCCTCGACCGAGTCCTGGCTGGCGAGCGCCTGCGCGACCGCCGGCGCCTTCTCCGGGTCGGGGACGATCGCGTAGGCCGGGGCGCTGGCTCCGGCCGGGAACGACTCGCTGAGCAGCTCCTGGCCGCGGACCGATTCGACGTCGTTGCGGAAGCTGCTCGTCTGGGTCAGCCCGGTGTTGATGTTGAACCAGCCGAGCGAGAGGACGAGCAGCAGGACCACGGTCCCGATCCAGATCCGCCGCGGCCGCCCGGCGATCCACTCGCCGATCCGCCGCCAGGCACCGTGGGTCTCGTCGGCCTTGTGATCGCCGACGTGGGGGATGAACGGCCAGAACGACCAGCGGCCCGCGATGACCAGCACCGCCGGCAACAGCGTCAGCATCGAGATCATCGCGATCGCGATCCCGGTCGCCCCGATCGGGCCGAGGCCGGCGGTGCCCTCGACGTCGGCCAGCATCAGGCAGAGCAACGCCGAGATCACCGTCAACCCCGAGGCGATGATCGCCGGCCCGGCCCGGCGCAGCGCCTTCGCCATCGCCTCGTGCCGGTCCTCGTGGAGCCGCAGCTCTTCGCGGTAGCGGGCGACGAGCAGCAGCGCGTAGTCGGTGCCGGCCCCGAAGACGAGCACCGGCAGGATTCCGGCCGACTGGCCGTTGACGGTGACGCCGATCTCGGTCAGCCCGTAGCCGACGCCGCGGGTGGCAAGCTCGGCCATGCCGACCGCGAACAGCGGGAAGAACCAGAAGATCGGGCTCCGGTAGACGATCAGCAGCAGCAGGAAGACGATGCTCGCGGTCGCCAGCAGCAGCGTGCCGTTGATCGACTCGAAGACGGTGATCGCATCGGCGGAGAAGCCGGCGCCGCCGGTGACCGCGGTCTCGACGCCGGGCTGGGCGGAGCTCTCGATCTGGTCGCGGGCGCGGTCGACCGGCTCGGTGATCGTGTGCGACTCGCCGTTGGCGCGGATCTGGGCGGTCAGCAGGGCGGCGCTCCCGTCCGGCGACGGCTGCGGCTTCGAGTAGGGACTCGTCCGCCGCGGCAGGTCGGAGTTGAGCGCCTCGCGATCGGACTCGATCCGCGCCAGGTCGGCGTCGGTGAGCCGGCCCTCGCTGCGCTGGTAGACGATCACGAGGGTCAGCAGCTCGTTGCCCTCGATCTCCTCGCTGGCCGCCAGGGCCTTCGTCGACTCGGCGTTGCCGGGGAGAAACGACGACGACTCGTTGCTCTGCGCGTCGTCGAACTTCGCCGGCAGATCACCGCCGACGACGGCGAACGCGATCGCCAGCCAGGCGATCAGGAAGACCCACTTGAGGCGGGGTCCGGCTGGAAGTGTGAGCAGGCTCCGGCGCACGCGGGCGGCCGAGTCTTACAGACCGGGCGGGACCGGCGAGGTCGCGGACGCGCGGCCGCGATCGTCTAACGTCCGCCACTCTCCCAACCCGCGAAGGAAGGCAATCCAGGCATGGCTGAGGCAGGTTTCGGTGGACGTGAGGTAGTGATCGTCGAGGCGGCGCGGCTGCCGGTCGGCCGCGGCCACGAGGAGAAGGGCTACTACAAGGACACCCATCCCTCGACGCTGCTCGCCACCGTCTACGCGGACCTGATCGCCCGGGCCGGAATCGACCCGGCGGAGGTCGGCGACGTCGTCTGCGGCTGCGTTCAGCAGTTCGGCGAGCAGGGGATGAACATCGGCCGCAACGCCTGGCTGCAGGCGGGCCTGCCGGTCGAGGTGCCGGCGACGACCATCGACCGCCAGTGCGGCTCAGCCCAGCAGGGCATCAACTTCGCGGCGGCGCTGATCGCCTCCGGCGTCCACGACGTCGCGATCGGCGGCGGCGTCGAGCACATGGGCCACATCTCGTTCGCCGACGGCTTCGAGGTGATGAAGGAGCACGGCGCCGCGTTCACGCCGGAGCTCCTCGAGCGCTTCGACCTGGTCAACCAGGGGCTGTCGGCGGAGATGATCGCCGATAAGTGGGAGATCCCCCGTTCCGAGCTCGACGAGATCGGCGTCCGCTCCCAGCAGCTCGCCGCCCGCGCGACCGAGGAGGGCCGCTTCGAGCGCGAGATCATCCCGTTCTCGGTCAACGGCGACACCTGGGTGACCGACCAGGGGATCCGGCCCGGCACCGACCTCGAAACGCTGAGCAAGCTCAAGCCGGCGTTCAAGGAGGACGGCAAGATCACCGCCGGCAACAGCTCCCAGGTCTCCGACGGGGCCGCCGCGGTCCTGCTGATGACCGCCGAGAAGGCCGACGAGCTCGGCGTCCGGCCGCGGGCGCGGATCGTCGATCAGACGACCGTCGGCGTCGACCCGGTGATCATGCTGACCGGACCGATCCCGGCCACCCGCAAGCTCCTCGACCGCAACGGCATGAAGATCGACGACATCGACCTGTTCGAGGTCAACGAGGCCTTCGCCTCGGTCCTCGCGGCCTGGCAGCGCGAGCTCGAGCCCGACATGGATCGCGTCAACGTCAACGGCGGCGCGATTGCGCTCGGCCACCCGCTCGGCTCGACCGGCGCCCGGCTGATGACGACGCTCCTGCACGAGCTCGAGCGCTCCGACAAGGAGGTCGGCCTCGTGACGATGTGCTGCGGCGGCGGGCTCGGCACCGGCACCCTGATCCAGCGGGTCTGACGACCCGCCGTCGCGAGCTAAGCGCCCGCTCGGGGGTCCGGCGGGCTCGGGCCGGGACCGCGGGGATCGCCGGTGTGGCGGGCGAGGTCGTTGAGCCGGGCGATCTGCCGGCGGCCCTCGACATAGGCGGGATCGTCCTCGGGGAGCCGCTCGATCAGCGCCGCGATCCGGTTCCGGATCTGGAGGGCGAAGTGCGGCGTCGAGGGGCCGGCGAGAGCGCGGATGTCGTCGGCGGTGGGCCGGTGCGCGGGATCGCGGAGGTCTGCTCGCTCGGCCTCGCTCATCGCGGTCAGCCTACTGGCCGGATCCGCGCCCGCCGGCCGAGCCGCCGGCCGCACCGGACCCGGTCGTGTCCGGTGGCGTCGTCGTCTCGGGCGTCGTCGTGGTCGGGGCACCGCCGAGGTCGCCGAGGTCGGGGATCGTGGTGGTCGTATTGCCGCCGCCGCTCTGGCCGACGCCGGGAACCGTCAGGTCGGGCGGCGTGGTCGCGTTGCTGACCGGGGCCAGCTTCGTGAGCTGGTCGACCTGGGCCTGGAACGGGACCGAGATCGCCTCGCTGTCGCCGATGATCCAGACGTGGTTGAAGACGGCGCGGGTCGGGTCGTCCTCGAAACCGGGCTGGGTGTCGCTGAGGAAGCTCTCGAGCGCCGGCGGGACCGAGGCCGCTTCGTCGGTCAGCAGCAGCGGACCGGGGCTGCCGCCGGTGGCGGCGAGCGGCGCCGCCGCCGGGGCGTCGAGGGGACGGTCGATGTTGGCGATCGCGAAGCCGTGGCCGGGATCGTTGATGTTCCAGCCGAAGTCGCCACTGGTGAAGCGGGCGAACGCGATCGCGTTGTCGACCGGGTCCTCGGCGCCGACCCGGGTCGCGTCGCCGAGCTTCCCGAGCGCCTTGTCGGAGATCGCCGACTCGGGGCCGAGCACGAACACCGGCGTGTCGGGGTGCCGCTTGACGACGTTCATCGTCCCGGCCGGGATCGTGTTGCCGTCGGCGAAGAGGATCGGGTCTCCG
>DATMCB010000303.1:0-5568 GCA_035558835.1 Solirubrobacterales bacterium | reverse complement strand
AAATAAGTTACGACCCGCACATTGTCTTGCAGGGGTCATCAGGCGGCCGGCGGAGGGCCTAGGCCGCCACCGCCGGGCGTCTCGATCCGGAGCACGTCACCCGGCTCCAGGCGGCCCTGGCACTTCGCCGCAAGCGGCTCTCCGTTGCGACTGTTGCGGCCGCGATCGCCGTCGCTCCCGCCCGCCCGGCCGCGCGGGGCACGAGCGCGACGCTCGGTGATCAGCGTGAAGCGGAGCGGCGCCAGCGCTTCGAGCTCGCGGACGACGCCGTCGCCGCCCGCCATCCGGCCGGTCCCGCCGCTGCCGCGCCGCAACGCCAGCTCCGTGATCCGGACGGGCAGCTCGCTCTCGAGCGCCTCGACCGGGGTGTTGAGCGTGTTCGACATCGCGACGTGGACGGCGCTCGGCCCCGGCGCCTCCGGGCAGGCCCCCTGGCCGCCGCCGATCGTCTCGTAGTAGGTGAACTCGCCGTCGCGATCGGAGCCCGCGAGCGTCAGGTTGTTCATCGTCCCCTGTCCCTGGGCGGGCCCGTCGGCGACCTCCGCGAGCGCGGCGAAGAGCAGGTCGGCGACGCGGCTCGAGGTCTCGACGTTCCCGGCCGCCACCGCGGCCGGCGGGTTGGCGTTGAGCACCGATCCGGCTGGTGCATCGATCGTGACCGGCCGGAAGGCTCCCGCCGAGGCCGGGGCGTCGGGATCGGTCAGCGCCCGGATCGCGAACAGGGTGGCCGCCCGCGTGACCGGGAGCGGGCAGTTCAGGTTGCCGGCGACCTGCGGCGCCGAGCCGCTGAAGTCGACGCGGATCTCCTCGCCGTCGATCAGGACCCGGACGCGGAGCGGGATCTCGCCGCCGCCGGCGGCCTCGAGCGCGTCGGCGGCCTCGTAGGTGCCGTCGGCGAGCGCGGCGATCGCATCGCGGCTCCGGCGCTCCGCGTAGTCGAGGACGGCGGTCATGCCGGCGGCGAGCCGTTCGGTCCCGAGCCGTTCGGATAGCTCCGCGATCCGCGCCTGGCCGCGGCGGTTCGCGGCGCGCTGGGCGCGGAGGTCGGCGAGGCGCTGGTCGGGGCGCCGCATCCGGCTCGCGATCGCGGCGAAGCCGTCGTCATCGACCCGCTGCGGCTCGATCACGACACCCTCCTCGGCCAGCGATTGCGAGTCGGCGGGCATGCTCCCCGGCGTCGGCCCGCCGACGTCGGCGTGGTGGGCGCGGCTCGCGGCCCAGCCGCGGAGCTCACCGGAGATGACGAGCGGCGAGACGAGCGTGATATCGGGGAGGTGGGTGCCGCCGCGGAAGGGGTCGTTGAGGATCCAGAGGTCATCGGCCGCGACCCGATCGGGATCGGCCAGCGCCGCGACCGCCTCGACGGCTGCCGGCATCGACCCGAGGTGGACGGGGATGTGCTCGGCCTGCATGACCAGCTCGCCGCCGGCGTCGAACAGCGCCGTCGAGCAGTCATGGCGCTCTTTGATGTTCGGGGAGTAGGAAGCACGGACGAGGACCGCTCCCATCTCGTCGCAGATCGAGCGCAGGCCACCGCTCAGCACCTGCAGGGCGATCGGGTCGATCGGTGGGGCGCTCACGTGGGACCGGGCTCCCGGGCCGCGACGATCGTGCCGGCGGCGTCGACCTCGGTCCGCCAGCCGGCGGGGACGAGGAAGGTTGTCTCGGGCAGCTCGAAGACGCAGGGGCCGGCGAGCGCGAAGCCGGGCGGCGGCTCGCCGGCGACGACCTCGACCTCGGTCTCGGTCCCGGCGAGGTGCGCGATGCGCGTCCCGCGCCGCGGCACGCGGGCGCCGTCGGCGGTCGGCTCGAAGTCGGCGAGCGGTTCGCGGGCGGCGAGGCGGATGTTGACCAGCTCGACCGCGCCGCCGGCCTCGCGGTAGCCATAGCGCCGCTCGTGTTCGGCGGCGAACTCCTCCACGAGCGCTTCCGGGTCGGGGCGGAGCGGTGCATCGACCGGGATCTCGAACGACTGCCCGCGGTAGCGCAGCTCGTAGGTCGCCTCGAGGGTCGCGTCCGGGCCCGTCCGATCGGAATCCTGCTCGAGCCCCGCGCGCGTGGCCTCGACTGCGGCGGCGATCCTGTCGGCGGTGAGATCGTCGCCGGCGATCATCACCGTGCGCGTCGTGTCGCGGCGGCGCTCGGCGCAGACCAGCCCGAGCGCGGAGAGGACCCCGCCCGAGCGCGGGCAGATGACCCGGTCGATGCCGAGCTCGGTGGCGATCGCGGCGGCATGCAACGGTCCGGCGCCGCCGAACGGCAGCAGATCGAACCGGCGCGGATCGATCCCGCGCTCGACGGTGATCACCCGCAGCGCCCGGAGCATCTCGTGGTTGGCGACCTCGTGGATGCCGGCGGCGGCCTCGACCAGTCCGAGCCCGAGCGGTTCGGCGAGCGTGCCGACGGCAGCCTCGGCGGCGGCTCGATCGAGCGCGACCCCGCCGGCGAGACCGGCCTCGGGGTCGAGGTAGCCGAGCAGCAGGTTGGCGTCGGTGACGGTCGGCTCGGTCCCGCCCCGTCCGTAGCAGGCCGGTCCCGGCTCGGCGCCGGCCGATCGCGGTCCGACCCGCAGCGCCCCGCCGCGATCGCGCCAGGCGACCGAGCCGCCGCCGGCGCCGACGGTGTGGACGTCGACCATCGGCAGCTGGATCGGCCGGCGGTCGAACTCGCGCGCCTCGGTCCGGCCGACGCGGCCGTCGGCGACGACGCAGACGTCACACGACGTGCCGCCCATGTCGAGTCCGAGGGCGTCGCCGCTCCCCGAGGCCGCGGCGATCAGCCCGGCGCCGACGGCGCCCCCGGCGGGCCCGCTGAGGACACTCCACGCTCCACCCGCTGCGGCCCGCTCGGCATCGGTGACGCCGCCGGACGACTGCATGACGAGCGGACCGGGCACGCCGAGCTCGCGGCAGCGCTCAGCGAGCTGTCTCAGGTAGCCGCCCAGGAGTGGCGAGAGGTAGGCGTCGAGGACGGTCGTCGCGCAGCGCTCGTACTCGCGGAAGCGGGGCAGGACCTCGGAGGAGACCGAGACGTGGAGGCCCGGGAACCGCTCGCGGAGCGCGGCGGCGAGGCGTCGCTCGTGGGCGGGCTCGGCGAACGAGAAGAGCAGGCAGATCGCGACCGACTCCGGCTCCAGGCGGTCGACCTCGTCGCCGATCCGCTCGATCTCGCGATCCTCGAGCGGCGTGACGACGCCGTCGGGGCCGATCCGCTCGCAGGCACCGATCCGCATCCCGGCTGGAGCGAGTGGGGCGGGGCGGTCCTCGCAGAGCCGGTAGAGCGACGGGCGGTTCTGGCGGGCGATCTCGAGCAGGTCGGTGAAGCCCGCCGTCGCGATCAGCGCGGTGCGGGCGCCGCGCCGCTCGAGCAGCGCGTTCGTGCCGACGGTCATCCCGTGCGCGAACCGCGTCACCGTTGCGGGTCCGGCGCCGGCGGCCGCCAGGACGGCCTCGATCGCCTCGGCGACGCCGCGGGACTGGTCGTCCGGCGTCGTCGGGGCCTTCGCGGTGTGGATCCGGCTGCCGTCCGTTAGGACGGCGTCGGTGAAGGTTCCTCCTACGTCGACGCCCAGCAGCACCGGGCCATTACATCGGGCCGGAGGGTCAGGCGACCAGCTCGAGCTCCTCGGCGCCGGTCCGCTCGACCTCGCCGATCGGCATGTCCTCCTCGAGGTGCTTGTGGGACGGGCAGTAGTCGCGCCCGGGCAGCGGCTCCCGCTGACACGGCGTGCCGCGGCGCGTGTGCGCCTTGCACTCGCGCTCGACGAGCTGGGCGAGCTCCTCCGGCGGCACCTCGTCGAGGTAGCGGAGCGCGAGCTTGACGTTGCGGTCGACGACCTGGAAGACGAACAGCTGCTCGCCGATTGGGAAGTGGCCGCGCAGCTCCGTGAAGAGTGCCTTCGTCGGCCGTGCGAAGTAGCGGCGATCGTTGAGGAGCCGCCGCATCGTTCCCTCGCAGGCACTGAGGATCTGCTGCTTGCTCGCGCATCCGGCGTTGCTGGTGTCCGCGATCCTCGGGGCAAGCTCCCGATAGATCGATCGGCTGAATTGATACATGGGCTCCCTGAACCTTTCCTGGTCCGCGGTTACCCCCCCGCGCACGGAAGTGTGACGGTTGCCACATTGATTCCGCATCTAGCGACGTTAAGCCTGGGTTAAGCCCGCATTGACCGGCGACGGCGGCCAGCGTTCGAGCCGCAGCGTCCCATCCGCCGCGACGACGCTGTGGCGGAGGTCGAGATCGGGATCGACGAGCGGCCGGTCGCTGCGCCGGTGCACGCCTCGCGACTCCGTCCTGACCAGCGCCGCGGCGGCGATCATCCGCGCCAGTGGATAGGGGTCCTCGCCGAGGCGGGCGAGCCGGGCGGGGTCGCGGACCGGGCCGGCCAGCTCCCAGACGGCCCGCCTCGTCGCGTCGGTCGGGGCCGGGAAGGTCGGCTGCGGATCGGGGTCCGGCGGCGAGGGATCGTCGCCGCCGGCGAGCGCCGCGCCGGCCGCGCGGCTGCCGAACACGAAGCATTCGCTGAGCGAGTTGGAGGCGAGCCGGTTGGCGCCGTGAAGGCCGGTGCATGCTGCTTCGCCGACCGCGAGCAGGCCGGGCAGCGTCGTCCGGCCGTCGAGGTCGGTTCGGACGCCACCGATCAGGTAATGGGCGGCCGGGGCGACCGGCACCGGTTCGCGTCCCGGGTCGATGCCGAGCGAGCCGAGCGTCCGGGTGATCGTCGGGAAGCGATCGAGCGGGACCGGGCGCAGATCGAGCGAGACAGCGGCCGTCCCGTCGGCGGCCATCCGGTCGATGATCGCCGCCGTCACCTGATCGCGCGGCGCGAGCTCGTCGGTGAAGCGGCGCCCGTCGGCGTCGAGCAGGAGCGCCCCCTCGCCGCGGACCGCCTCGGTGATCAGCCAACCGTCGTGACGCTGACCGGGGAGCGCGAGCGCCGTCGGGTGGAACTGGCAGAGCTCGAGGTCGGCCAGCTCCGCGCCGGCGCCGTGGGCGAGGATCGTGCCGGCGCCGATCGCGCCGCGCGGGTTCGTCGAACGCTCCCAGAGCGCGGCGCCGCCGCCGGTGGCGAGGACGGTCGCGAGCGCGCCGATCGGTCCGCGATCGGTGAGGACCCCGTGGCAGCGCCGGCCCTCCGACCAGAGCGCCAGGGCCGAGGCGTCCTCGAGCACCTCGATCCGCTCGTGTCCGGCGACGAGCTCGGCGAGCCGGCTGGTCAGGGCGCGCCCCGTCTCGGCCCCCCCGGCATGGACGATTCGGCGTGCGGAGTGGCCGCCCTCGAGGCCGAGCGCCAGCTCGCCGCCGGTATCGAGGTCGAACTCGACGCCGCGTCGCATCAGCGCCTCGACCGCGGCCGGGGACTCCTCGACGAGAACCTCGACGGCGGCGGGGAAGCAGAGGCCGCGCCCGGCGTTGAGGGTGTCCTCGGCGTGGCGGGCGGGGGAGTCGTCGGGGGCGATCGCCGCGGCGAGCCCGCCCTGCGCCCGGAAGCTCGCCGTCTCGGTCAGCGGCTTTCGGGATATGACGACGACGCTACCGCCCGCCTCGGCCGCCTCGAGAGCGACGTGG
>DATMCB010000302.1:0-6099 GCA_035558835.1 Solirubrobacterales bacterium | reverse complement strand
AGACCGCTTGACCGCCCCCGAGACGCCCGCAGCGCCGGAGATCCCCGACGTCGACCTCGCCACGTTCACGCTGGCCGGGGCCGCCGATTTCGGGGACCGTCCGGCGTTGATCGACGGCCCGACCGGGAGGACGATCAGCTTCGCCGAGCTTGCAGGCCAAGTCGACGCGCTCGCCGGCGCGCTCGCCGCCCGCGGGATCGGGCACGGCGACGTCGTCGCCATCTACATGCCGAACCTCCCCGAGTACGCGGTCGTCTTTCACGGGGTGCTGCGCGCGAACGCGACCAACACGACGGCGAACCCGCTCTACACCGAGAGCGAGCTCGGCCACCAGCTCAGCGACTCCGGCGCGAAGATGGTCTTCACGGTCGCGCCGTTCCTGGAGACGGCGAAGGCCGCCGCCGAGCACGCCGGGATCAGCGACGTGGTCGTCGTCGGCCCGAGCGAGGGCGGCGAGCCGACGCTCGCCGAGCTGATCGGCGAGGGCGCGGCTCCGCCGGAGATCGTCGTCGACCCGGCGAGCGACCTCGCCGCCATCCCGTACTCGAGCGGCACGACCGGCCTGCCCAAGGGCGTGATGCTGACCCATCGCAACCTGGTCGCCAACGTCCTCCAGAGCGAGGAGGTGATCCGGATGGAGCCCGACGACGTCGTCATCGGCGTCCTGCCCTTCTTCCACATCTACGGGCAGACCGTGATCATGAACATGGGCCTCCACAACGGCGCGCCGATCGTGACGATGCCGCGCTTCGACCTCGACCAGTTCCTCGGCCTGATCGAGGAGCACCGGGTGACGATCGCCAACGTCGTGCCGCCGATCGCCCTCGCGCTCGCCAAGCATCCGGCCGTGGACGGCGCCGATCTCTCGAGCCTGCGGCTGATCATGTCGGGGGCCGCCCCGCTCGGCGCCGAGCTCTCCGACGCCGTCTCGACGCGGCTCGACGCCGCCACGGTGCAGGGCTACGGGATGACCGAGACGAGTCCGGTCACCCACGTCTGCCCGATCGAGCCCGACCGGATCAAGGCCGGGACGATCGGCCTCCCGGTGCCCGGCACGGAGACGCGGGTGGTCGATCCCGAGACCCGCGAGGACGGCCGCCGCGGCGAGCTCCTGATCCGCGGCCCGCAGGTGATGGCCGGCTATCTCAACAACGAGTCGGCGACCAGGCACACGATCGATGCCGACGGCTGGCTGCATACCGGCGACGTCGCCGAGGTCGACGACGACGGCTACTTCGCGATCGTCGATCGCCTCAAGGAGCTGATCAAGTACAAGGGCTTCCAGGTGCCGCCGGCCGAGCTCGAGGCGATCCTGATCACCCACCCGGCGGTCGCCGATTGCGCGGTCATCGGCGTTCCCGACGAGGAGGCGGGGGAGCTCCCGAAGGCCTTCGTCGTCTGCGCCGGCGAGGTCGAGGACGACGAGATCCTCGAGTTCGTCGCCGCCAAGGTCTCGCCGCAGAAGAAGATCCGCCTGCTCGAGCGGATCGAGGCGATCCCGAAGTCGGCCTCGGGGAAGATCCTGAGACGACAGCTGAAGTAGTACCGACGTCAGTGGGCGGGATCAGCCCCGCATGGTGGAGAAATCACGCCCAATGCGTTCAGGAAGCGGGCTCAGCCGCGCGGCGAGTCGTCACCTGGCAGCCACCACTGCCGGGCTCGAGCCTATGACGGACGAACAGGACCAGGGAACGGACCACGCCGACACCGCGCCCTACCCGACCTCCGCCGCGAGGCCGGCGAGGTGCTCGACGTAGGGCTCGACCTGCTCGGCCGGCGCCGGCGGGAGGTAGAAGACGGCGCGGTCGACCCCGGCGGCGCTGAACCGCCGCAACGCCTCGGCCTCGGGCTTGACTGCGTAGAACGTGACCGGGATCCGCCCGCGCCCGGCGGCGCTGGCCCGCTCCTGGAGGTCCGCGATCCGGTCGGGCAGCTCACGGAGCCGGGTCTCGGGGTTCGGGATCCACTCGTCGGCAAGGGCGACGACGCGGTCGAGGGCACCGCCCGAGTTGCCGCCGACGAGGATCGGCGGATGCGGGCGCTGGACGGGCTTCGGCCAGGACCAGACCGGGTCGAAGTCGACGTGGCGGCCGTGGTAGGACGCCTCGTCGCGGGTCCAGATCTCCTTCATCGCCTCGATCCGCTCGCGCATCAGCGAGAAGCGGGTTCGCGGGTCGGTCCCGTGGTTCGCCATCTCCTCGAGGTTCCAGCCGGCGCCGACGCCGAACAGGAAACGCCCGCCGGATAGGCGGTCGATCGTGGCGACCTCCTTCGCCGTCGTGATCGGGTCGCGCTCGACGATCAGGCAGATGCCGGTGCCGACGAGGAGCCGCTCGGTCGCCGCCGCTGCGGCGGTCAGGGCCACGAACGGGTCGTAGATCCGCGCGTACTCGTCCGGCAGCTCGCCGCCGCCCGGATACGGCGTGTCGCGGCTGACCGGGATGTGGGTGTGCTCGGGGAACCACAGCGACTCGAAGCCGTGCGACTCGGCGAGGCGCGCCATGGCGGCGGGCTGGATCGTCTCCGCGGTCGGAAAGATGGTCAGGCCGAACTTCACCGGCTCACCCTACCCCGGCGTCGCGCAGCGGCTGAGCTTGGCGAGCCCGGGCCGGCAGGCCCCAAAACCTATTGCAGCGGGGAATCTTGAAAGCGCGGTCCTGGGCCTGCCCCTCCCGGCCCGGTCTAACGAGGGGGAGGGCTTCCGCTGCGCGACGCCGCCGGTTCGCGCTCGGCGAGCTCGCGGAGGTTGCGGGCCGAGCGAGCGAGGAGGAGTGCGATCATCGTCGCCGCGATCGCGAGGCCGACGAGGTCGAAGACGGTCAAGTCGAGACCGGCGAGGTGGAAGTCGAGGCCGACCAGGTCGAGTGCCAGCAGCGTGTTCAGAGCGATCAGGATGAGCCTGATCTCGGTCGGCCCGATCTTTCCGTAACCGATGCTGAAACGGCTGAAGGCGAAGCTCTCGAGGTACACGTTGATCGAGAGGATCAGATAGGCGACGACGATCAGGGTCCCGACCGAGAGCAGCATGAACGGGCTCAGCCCGAGGCCGATCCCGATCGCCGCCGTTGCGATCGCGTCGACGAGGTGATCGAGGTAATAGCCGTAGGTCGGTCGCTCGATCCCGCGGACGCGGGCGAGGGTTCCGTCGAGCGAGTCGCCGATCCACTGGACGACGAGTAGGGCGCTCGCCGCCCAGAGCCAGCCGTTGCCGTCGTTGGAGAGCTGGTAGGCGACCGCCACGGCCAGCGCCGCGACCACGCCGATCGCGGTCATGTCGTCGGGCAGGATCCAGCGCGGCAGTCGTCCGGCGAGCCAGCGCAGGAGCCGCTTCTCGGGGACCGCGAGAAGGAAGCTCTCCTCGCGCTCGGCCGCGACCGCTGCCCGCTGCCGCTCGTCCGAGGCCACCGCGGCGCGGCTACCCGTGAGCGGCGATCAGCTCCGCCGCCCGCTCGGTCCCGCGGACCCCCGCGAGGTGCTCGGAGACGCGCTCGAGCCGATCGGCGAGCCCGGCGTCGGCGAGCAGCTCGTCGATCGCCCCGGTCAGATCACCGCCATCGTGGGCGTAGGTGTCGAGGCGCTTGCCGAAGCCGGTCTCGTCGATCCGCTGCGCGTTGTCGTACTGGTCCCAGAAGAGCGGCAGGACGACCATCGGCTTGCCGAAGTGAAGGGCTTCGGTGACCGTGTTGTTACCGCCGTGGGTGACGACGAGATCGACCTCGGGGAGCAGCGAGACCTGCGGCAGGAACTCGGCGCCGGCCATGTTCGGCGCGAGCTCGAGCTCGGCGTGCTGGGGCCCCATCGAGACGATCACGCGGTAGGGCGCGTCGGCGAGCTCGTCGATCAGCTTCCGCATCAGGCCGACGTCGCCGGAGCCGAGCGAGCCGAGGCTGAGGTAGACGAGCGGCTGCCCTCCGAGCTCGTCCGTCGCGAGCCGGTCCGGCAGCCGCCACGGCTCGTCGGTGTCGCGGACACACGACTCGAGGTTGCGCCAGATCCCCGACAGCGGGTCGGCGCGGCTGTAGTCGACGGCGTCCGGATAGAGCCAGAGGTTGAGGTCCGGGGAGTCGTGGATCAGCTCGAAGGGGGGCAGCTCGGGCGCCCCGCGCTCGCGGCAGAACTCGTTGAAAGGCTCGTACAGCGGCCGGATCACCCGCCGGTATTCCTCCCGGAAGGCGTCCCAGCCGCCCCGGTCGGCGACCGGATAGCCCGAGAAGGCCGGCGGCACGTCCCGGTCCTTGATCTCGGCCGGGTTGCAGGAGACGATCCGCACCCACGGCACCCCGCTCGCCGGCAGGGCCGGGAAGGAGACGACGTTGTCCTCGACGATCACGTCCGGGCGGACCTCGTCGATGATCTCGACGAGCCGCTCGTCGACGTAGCGGGCTCCGTCGATCAGCGCCTCGAAGGTGGGCGCGATGAATCCCTCGAGCTGCTCGATCGTCGGCTTCCGGAAGACCGGCGCGGTCTCGCGGATGTAGTCCTTCCAGAACTGGCCGGCGTCCTCCTCCTGCTCGGGCGGCGCGCCGAGCCGCATCAGCCGCTCCTCGAATCCCTTCTCGACGAAGGTCCCGGCGAACGACTCCTCGGCGATGAAGACGACCCGCCAGCCGCGGTGGCGCATCACGTCGGCGATGCCGATGCAGTTGTTGGTCGGTCCGAAGGCGCCTTCGGGAAAGAAGATCACCGTTCCGGCGCTGCCCGGTTCGACCCCTGCGGCCATTGCGGCACCCTAATCAAAATCGGCCTGGGCCCCTTACGATTCAGCGCCATGCGAATCCCCGATCTCCTCGCCGCCGCCGACGAGCCCTGCTTCTCGTTCGAGTTCTTCCCGCCGAAGACGAGCGAGGGCGTCGAGGAGCTGTTCGCGAGCGTCGAAGACCTGGGCCGGCTCGCGCCGTCGTTCGTCTCCGTCACCTACGGGGCGGCCGGCTCGACCCGCGAGGGGACGGTCGAGGTCACGACCCGGCTCAAGCGCGACTACGGGATCGAGACGATGGCGCACCTCAGCGTCGTCGGCGAGACGATCGAGGGCCTCGACGCGATCCTCGACCGCCTCGACGCGGCCGGGATCGACAACGTCCTCGCCCTGCGCGGCGACCCGCCGCGCGGCGAACCCGATTTCCAGTCGCCGCCCGGTGGCCTGCGCAGCTCGGCCGAGCTGGCCGCTTTCATCCGCGGTCGCGAAGCGTCGGCGCGATTCGGCATCGGCGCCTCCTGCCATCCCGAGATCCACCCCGAGGCCGCATCGGCCGAGGCCGACATCGCCTTCCTCCGCGAGAAGGTCGATGCCGGCGCCGAGTTCCTGATCAGCCAGCTCTTCTTCGACAACGCCGTCTATTTCGACTGGCTCGAGCGCGTTCGCGACGCCGGGATCGAGGTGCCGATCATCCCCGGCGTGCTGCCGATCATCTCGCGAGCCGGCCTGCATCGCTTCTGCGATGTCTGCCAGGCGCGGATCCCCGAGCGACTCGACGAGCAGCTCGCCGCCCTCGACGGCGACCCCGACGCGGAGCGTGCCTTCGGGATCGCCTACGCGTCCCGGCAGTGCGAGCAGTTGCTCGCCGCCGGCGCTCCCGGAATCCATTTCTTCGTGCTCAACCGCGCGACCTCGGTCAAGGCGATCCTCGGCGCGATCAAGGCCGGCCGGCCCTGGGAGCGGACCGGCGGCGAGATCACCGCCGCAGCCCGCGGCGCCAGATAACCGCGCGACTCGCAGCCCTCTGGCTGCTCGACTGCGCCGGCCACCGGGTCACGCCCCGGCGGCCCTCCCAAGCTCAGGTCTTCCGGTCGCGGGAGCGGCGGGCCATCCGCAGCGGTAGCAGCGACAGCAGCGGGCGCTTGCCGATGTCGCTGGAGTCCTCGCGGTCGAACGCCTCGGCGTAGCGACTGGCCGTCTCGGGCGAGGGGTACTCCTTGCTGCCGCCCGCTCCGCAGCCGCGCTCGCAATCCCAGATCATGGTCGCGCCCTCGGTCCGGAAGCGCGGACGGTGCCCGAGCACCCGGCAGGCGAGCACAGCGGTCCTATCCGGTCCCGGCCGCGCCGCTCTCGGCCACCACGCTGTCGTCGGCGCGGCCGGCGGGTGCCACGCGGTTGCGGCC
>DATMCB010000301.1:0-4550 GCA_035558835.1 Solirubrobacterales bacterium | reverse complement strand
GCCGCGCATCAGCGCCGAGCCGAGCGTCAGCGCGAACAGCGCCAGTAGGACGGCGGCGAGGTAGGCGGCGCGATCGCTGCCGGCGGCGACGCCGATCGCGAGCACGATCTCGGCGACGACCGCGATCGTCCAGGCGAGCCGGCGCGAGGCAGGGGTGGCGAACCCGAACGTCGCCATCGCGGCCGTACTGGGGCGGGCGTCGGCGAGCTTCGCTGCAGCCGACCAGGCGAGCACCGCCGCGAGAAGGATCCGCGCGACCGTCTCCATCAGCGCACCGTCGCGAGCACGCCGAGGATCTCCTCGCCGTAGCGCTCGAGCTTGGTGGGGCCGATCCCGTTGCAGGCCAGAAGCGCCCGCGCATCCTCCGGCATCGCCGCCGCAATCCCCTCGAGCTGGCGGTTCGAGAGGACGACGTAGGCGGGAACGCCATCTGAGTCGGAGCGGAGCTTGCGCCACTCGCGGAGCGCTTCGTTGGCCGCCTGGGCGACCGGCCCGGCCCCGGCGAGCGGCGACTCGGCGTCGCGACTCATCGAGCGGCGCGAGCGCGAGGTGGCGGCGCCGAGCGCGTCGGCGCTGACGGCCGGCTTCGTCGCCGGCTCGGCTGCCTCGCCGCGGATCTCGGCCAGGAACGGCGACGGCCGCTCGGCATCGGCGAGGACGACGGAGCGGTGCCGCGCCCGCGTGATCGCGACGTGGAGGACGCGGCGCTCCGCCTCCCAGGTCTCGCTGAGCCGGTGCGGCATCAGCCCCTTGACGGCGCCGTAGACCGCGACCCGGTCCCACTCCCGTCCCTTGACTCTGTGGACGGTCGCGAGCCGGACGCCCTCGCCGCCCGCGGAGGCGTCGAGCGCCGCCCGCAGCCACGGCTCGAAGCCGCCCGGCTCGTCGTGGAGGTCGGCGACCTGGATCAGCCCCTCGAGGTCGTCGAGGTGGCTCGCCGTCGCCTCGCTGCCCTTCGAGCCGTCGAGCATCTCCATCGCGCCGCCGAGGCCGATCCGGTCGCGGACCGCCTCGAGCAGCTCCCGCGTCCGGCCGCCCGCGGCCGCGATCCCGGCGAGCATCCCGATGTCGTCTGCCATCTCGTCGACCTTGCCGGCGACACGCTCGTCGTCGATCCGGCGCCCGACGACGAGCAGGTCCTCGAGCGAGCGGCAGTTCGCGAGCCACTTGCTGATCCACATCGGAAAGCCGCGGCTCGGCCGGCGGCGGATCGTCTCGAGGTCCCCGGGCAGCAGGTTCTCGGGATCGACCGCGATTCGCAGCCAGGCGAGCGCGGCCGCCGTGCCGGTCCGCTCGAGCATCTCGCCGCGCACCGCCGAGGCGACCGGGACCCCGGCCGTGAACAGGGCCACCTGGGGCGCGAGCAGCAGCGAGTTGACGCGGGCGAGGACGGCGACGTCCTCCGGCCCGACCTCCGCCTCGGCGAGCCAGCCGCGGACGAGGTCGACGAGCGTCGCCGCCGCCTCGGCGGCGGGCCGGACGCGGATCTCGAGCGTTTCCGGATCCGGATCGGCGCCGGCCGCGGCGCGGATCGTCTTCGGCACCCGGAGGCGGTTGTAGCCGAGCAGGTTGGTGGCGCCGCCGACGATCGCCTCCGCGCAGCGGTAGTTGACCTCGAGCGCCGCCTCCTCCGCCCCCGGGAAGAAGCCCGCGTAGTCGACGAGGAACCGCGGGTCGGCGCCGGCGTGGTCGTAGATCGTCTGATCGTCGTCGCCGACGCCGAAGACGTCGAACCCGGGCATCGAGAGCAGGCGGATCATCAGCACGTGGGCCGGGGTCAGGTCCTGGAACTCGTCGACGAGCAGGTGGCGATGCTCGGGCTGGACGCGGCGCCGGAACGCGCCGTCGCGGAGCAGCGCCTCGAGCGCGCCGTAGATCTGCTCGTCGAAGTCGATCGCGCCCGCGGCGACGAGCTCCGCCCGGTAGGGGTCGAAGCCGTCGGCGAACCCGGGGACGTCGTCGCGCATCTCCTCGACCTCCGCGGGCGGCACCATCCCGAGCCGGCTGACGGTCAGCGCATCGAGGTAGGGACCGACCGGGTCGGTGTTGGTGCGGCGCTGCTTGGGGATCGGGAACACGCGCGCGATCACGTCGCGCGCCTCCGGTTCGCTGAGCACGCGGGCGCGGGTGCCGCGGTGGCGGTTGAGCAGCGAGTAGCCGAGCGAGTTCAGGGTCCGCGTGCGCGGGCCGAGCGCCGCGAGACGCGTCTCGAGCTCGTTCTGGGCGAGCTTGTTGTAGGCGACGGCGATCACCGCCTCGCGCCGGTAGCCGCGGTCGGCGAGCAGGTGCCGCATCCGCTCGGTCAGCACCCGCGTCTTCCCGGAGCCGGCTGGGGCGATCACCCGGACCGGGCCGCCGTGGTGGTGGACCGCGGCGAGCTGGTCCGGCGCGAGCTCGGCGCGCGAGTCCGGGCGCTCGCGCGGGATCGGCTCGAGCAACCCCGCCTCGACGGCGCCGGACTCGATCAGCAGCGCCTCGGTGTCGGGCGCGCTCCAGCGCGGGCCCCCGTCGATCCAGGCGTCGCGGCCGTCGTGAAGCGCCACGTCGGCGTCGCCGCCGACCACCGCCCCGAGCCGCGCCGCCTTCTCCCCCCACCACCAGATCGGCGTCCCCGAGCGGGCGTCGTAGTTGTTCGCCCAGACCAGGTGGTGGAGGCGGTCCAGCGGCAGGTCGAGATCAGCCGCCAGCGCATAGGGCGGATCGTCGACCGGCTGCGGCTCGCGGAACTCCGCCGGATCGACTGCGAGCTCGATCACGACCGCCTCGCGCGCCGCCCATCGCCGGTGGAGCACCGCGACGACGGCCGCAGGCGAGGCGAGCTCGGCGGCGCCGATGGCGACCCGCTCGACGCCGTCCCAGCGCTCCGGCACCGCGGCGCCGGGCGCGACGATGACGCCGCGGCCGAGCGCCGCCGGAGCATCGGGGAAGTGCGTCACTGCCGCGGCTCGCGGCCGGTCAGCTCGCGGTAGAGCTCGTTCGGCCGCGCCCCGGTCAGCGCCGCAACGACCTGCGCCGCCGCGCGCGGGCGGGCCCCGGACTGGACGAGCCGCCGCAGCGCATCGACCGCGAAAGCCGTGTCAGGCGCCGCCGCCCGCTTGCTCGAGGCGGAGATGACGACGACGATCTCGCCCTTGACATCTCCGCGGAAGCGGCGGGCGAGGTCGCCGAGCGTGCCGCGCGCGACCTCCTCGTGGAGCTTGGTCAGCTCTCGGCAGACCGCGGCTGGGCGATCGGGCGCGAGCGCGGCGAGGGCTCGCAACGACGCCGGCAGCCGCCGCGGGGACTCGAAGGCCACGACGGTCTCGGTCGACTGGAGAACGCGCTCGAGCTCGCCGGCGCGGCGCGGCAGGAACCCCTCGAATCGCCAGCGGTCGGCGGGCAGTCCCGAGGCGACCAGTGCCGTCGTGATCGCCGTCGGGCCGGGTAGGACCTCGATCTCGATGCCACGCTCGATGCAGGCCCGGATCAGCCGGTAGCCCGGGTCGGAGAGGACCGGCGTGCCGGCGTCGCTGAGCAGCGCCACCCGGGAGCCGCGCTCGATCGCCTTGGCGAGCTGCGGGGCGCGGCTCTCCTCATTGCTGTCGTGGTTGGAGACGAACCGGGGCGGGTCGAGGTCGAGACGCTCGTAGAGGCGGCCGGCCCGGCGGGTGTCCTCGCAGGCGACGAGGTCGGCGTCGGCGAGCGCCTGGCGGATCCGCGGCGAGACGTCGCCGATGTTGCCGATCGGCGACGGGCAGACGATCAGACGGCCCGCCATCAGGCGGCCGTCCCGGATGCGGCGAGCTCCTCCAGCCCGAGGATCGAAGCGCCGATCATGCCGGCATCCGCACCGAGCTCGGCGGCCTTGATCGGCGTCTCCCTCTGCGGCGTCAGCGCCCGCCGCTCGAACTCCTCGCGCGCCGGGCCGAGCAGGAGCTCGCCGGCATCGATCACGCCGCCGCCGATGACCATGACGTCGGGGTCGAACACGTTCGCGAGGCCGGTGAGGGCGACTCCGAGCCGCCGTCCCATCGTCTCCAGCAATCGGATCGAGATCTCGTCCCCCGCCCGGGCGAGGCCGGTTACGACGGTGCCGTCGATCTTCCCGCCGGCCTCCGCCGCGGCGGCCAGTGGCGAGCCGGGGTTCGCGGCGATCGCGCGCTCGGCCTCGATGCGGAGGGCGGTGCCCGACACGAGCGATTCGATGCAGCCATTGTTCGGGCACCGGCCCGGGCACGGCGGGCCGTCCATGTCGACGACGAAGTGCCCGAGCTCCGCTGCCGCCCCGCGCGAGCCGCGATAGGGGCGGCCGCCGAGGATGAGACCGCCGCCGATCCCGGTCCCGAGCGTGAGCAGGACGACGTTCTCGGCGCCGCGGGCGGCGCCGCGCTGCTGCTCGGCGAGGGCGGAAGCGTTGCCGTCGTTGTCGATCGCCGTCGGCAGATCCGTGAGCGTTGCCACCCGCGTTCGCAGCGGGACGCCGATCAGGGGCAGGTGGTTGGAGGTCACGCAGATCTCGCGGTCCCGGTCGACGATGCAGGGAACCCCGAGGCCGACGGCGGCGACCCCCG
>DATMCB010000300.1:0-2416 GCA_035558835.1 Solirubrobacterales bacterium | reverse complement strand
CTCGGGGCGGATGCGGGTCCACATGGACGACGGCGGCGAGACCGAGATCGGCCCCGGCCAGGTAGTGGCGATCCCGCCCGGTCACGACGCCGAGGTGGTCGGCGACGAGGCCTGCGTGATGGTCGACTTCGGCGAGTTCGGGGACTACGCGAAGCGGAGCTGATCCGCCCGACATAGGACGCCGCCGGTTCATCTAACGTCCGCTCCCGTGAGCGGCTCCAGGCGGCTGATGGTTCTCGTGACTCTCGGCTGCTGCCTGGCGGCGGCGGCGATCGTCTCCGTCGCGGCCGGCTCCGAGCAGACCGCCGGGAAACCGGTCGGCGACCGGAATCCGTGCGGCGTGCCGAAGATCCGCAAGGAGCGGCGTCTGCTCTGCCCGGACCTGACGATGGCGCGTCCCGCCGACCTCGAGGGCGACAAGAAGGGCGGCGTCCGGATCCTCCGCGCCCAGAACTCGATCGACAACATCGGCCGCGGCCCGGCCGAGCTGCACGGCCGCAAGACCGGCCCGCGCGGCATGCGTGCCTCCCAGCGAGTCGACAAGAGGGGGAAGGGGACCGCCAGTTTCCACACCGGTGCGCGCCTCTACTTCAAGCGGATCCCCGGCCAGGGCCGCTACTGGAAGTTCCACAACGCCGCTCGCTTCGAGCTCTGGAGCCTCGACCGCGACGGGCACCGCAAGCGGTTCGTCACGACCGGGCCGAAGCAGAGCTACTGCCTGCGCGACCTCGTCCACACGCGTCCCGGGTTGCCGCGTTCCCCCTCGGGCCCCGTCTACCCGTCCTGCAGCCAGGACCCGACCCGCCGCCACGTCACGCTCGGCACCAGCGTCGGCTGGTCCGACGTCTATCCGTCGAGCTACCACGAGCAGTACGTGAAGCTGAACCGGATCCGCGGCCGCGGCTGCTACTCGCTCGTGCAGATCGCCGATCCCAAGGACAAGATCCTCGAGCTGAACGAGAAGAACAACGCGGCGGCCGCGATCGTCTACCTGACCCGGAACGGCCGCTACCGGCCGGGCCGCTGCGACAACGTCCGCGACCGCGGCCTGCCACGCAGCGCCTCCTACCACCGGTTCTAACCTTCCCCCGATGAGGGAAATCTTCGGTCCACCGCTGCGCGCCGCCGGCTGGACGGCGCTGATCGCCGCGATCGCCTTCCTCCTGCTCCGGCCGCCGTCGCTCGACGGCCTCGGCGGTCTGCTGGCGATCATCGCCGGCGCCGTCGTGATCATCGTCGTCACCGCCTGGGCGACGACGAAGCTGGCCGGCGAGGAGATGCCCGAGCACGAGTTCCGCCGGCTCGTCGACCGCAGCGACGCCCTCGCAGCGCTGCCGCCGCCCGATCAGCCGCCGAGCGAGTTCGACGAGCTCGTCATCGAGGCGCTCGACGAGCTGCCCCCGGAGTTCCAGGAGCTGCTCGAGACGACGCCGGTCACGGTCTCCAACCGCGGCGAGGAGTTCCACGCCTACGGCCAGTACATCGGCGGGACGATGGCCCGCGACGTCTATCCCGACCACATAGTCGTCTATCGCGACACGCTCGAGCGCGACTTCGGCCACGATCCGGACCTGCTCCGCGCCCAGGTCGTCCGCACGGTCCGCCACGAGCTCGCCCATCACATCGGCTGGGACGAGCGCGGGGTCAGTGATCTCGGGCTCTGACCGGCCGGCGCGCTCGCTGCCGATCGCCCGCCGCCGCATCGACCCCGACCGCGAGCGCCGGCGTCCCGACCGGGTCCTGCGGTTGCTCGACGACCCGGTCGTCGCGCTGCTTCCCTGGTTCGCCTTTACGTTCCTGCTCGAGCCGATGACCTTCCTCGGTGCCTCGCTCGTCGCCTTCGCGCTGAGCGGGGCGCTCGTGTTCGCCACCTGGATGCGCGGCTCCGATCCGCGCGTCTTCGAGGTCTCCGACGCCGTCCTCTTCGGCCTGATCGTGGCGATCGCCCTGTTCCGGGAGCCTTCCTCGCAGTCGTGGCTCTCCGACCATGCCGATGCCGTCTCGAACGTGGTCCTGACGATCGTCGCCTTCGTCTCGCTCGCGACCGGAAGGCCGTTCACGGCCCAGTACACGGAGATCCGCTTTGCCGGAACCGACGAGCGGCTGCTCGCGCGGCTCGACCGCGAGTCGACGCTGATCTGGGGGATCGCGCTGGCGATCACGAGCCTGATCGCGATCTACGGGGAGTGGGTCCTCGACCAGCAGACGAACCTCTGGACGGCCTGGATCCTGCAGACGGCGCCGTTGATCGTCGCCCTCGACCTGACACTCTGGATCGACCGCCGGACGATCGCCCGTGCCGCTCGCGCCCCCGAGCTCGAGCCGCGCCCCGCCGTCCTCGCCCGCGACCTGCTCGCCTGGCTGCTTCCGATCGGTGTCCTCAGCCTCGTCTTCGACGGCGGGCCGCCGGCGCTCG
>DATMCB010000299.1:0-2786 GCA_035558835.1 Solirubrobacterales bacterium | reverse complement strand
GCGGCGACATCCGTGAGCAGGAGCAGGGACGAGACCGAGACGGCGGTGGCGACCGAGACGACGATCAGGACCGACGCGGTCAGAAAGCGCCACCAGAGCGCCGGCGTCTTGATCTCCGGGGCCTCGTCACCGTCGCCGTACCCGCCGGCCGCGACGGGGACCGGCGGCGGTCCGCGGCGGACGACCGTGTGCTCGGTCGCCTGATCGTCGGGCGGCTCCTCGGCCCCCGGCGGCGCGGTAGAGGCGTCGGCGTCCTCTTCCCCGGGTTGGTCGGCGGCAACCTCGGTCGGCTCCTCCTCCCCGCCCTCGAGCGCCCACTCCTCGGTGTCGCCGCCGGGCGCCTCGGCGGCGGGAGCGGTCCACTCGCCGGCGGCCGGTCCATCGTCCGCGACGGGCTCCTCTGCGACGTGTCTTTCCTCAGCGGCGGGTTCACCGGCGTCGGGCTCGTCGTCGGCGGGCTCTTCCTCGACGGACGGGTCGTCGTCGCCCTCACCACCGACCTCGCGGCGGATCTCCTGCTCGAGGCGGGCGAACTCCTCGGTCAGGCCGAGGCCCTTCTCCTCTTCCTCGGACGGGCCGGCCGGCTCGTCGCGGCCCTCGTCGTCGCGGCGCTCGTCGCTCACCGGACCACCCTGCCGGCGCCGCGGTCGATCGGCGCCGTCCGCGCGAAGTCGCAGAGCGTCTGCCGGTAGGCGGCCAGCGAGGCGACCGAGACCCACTCCTCGGGGCCGTGGTGCCCGGACCCGACCGGGCCGAACTCGACGGCCGGCGTCCCGGCGCGGATGAAGGCTACGGCGTCGGAGGCGCCGTCGCGGCCGATGCTGGTCACCTCATCGGCATGGTTGGGCCGTGCGGCGGCGCCGAGCGCCTGCACGAACGGCGAGCCCGGATCGACGTCCACGGGCGGCCAGCGGAAGGTCGAGACGACGCTGGTGTCAGGAATCGAGCCGATCTGCTCGAGGATCTCCGCCGGGTCCTGCTCGGGCAGGTAGCGGATGTCGACGTCGATTACGCAGGTGTCGGGGACTTTGTTCAAGGCATCTCCGCCCATGATCCGGCCGAGGTTGATCGACGGGCGGTCGAACAGCTCCGAAGACTGAAGCGAGAACGGTAGCGACTCGATCCCGCGGAACACCGAGATCGCCTTGATGATCGCGTTGTCCCCCTTCCATGGCGTCGAGCTGTGGGCGGCGCGGCCGGCAACCTCGATCCGCAGCGCCAGGACGCCCTTTGCGGCAACCCCGATCAGCATGTCGGTCGGCTCGCCGGTGATCGCGAACTCGCCCGTGCAGCCTGCATCGACGAGGATCTCCGTCCCGCGGTCGAACTCCTCCTCCGTCTCCTCGTCGGGCACGAGCGCGAGGACGACCCGGGCGTCGCGCTGCTCGCGGAGGTCGGCGAGGGCCAGCATCATCGCCGCCGCAGCGCCCTTCATGTCGTAGGCGCCGCGGCCGTAGAGGCGGTCGCCGTCGACGATCGGATCGAACTGGCCGGGCCGTCCGGGAACGACGTCGATGTGACCGTGGAAGATCAGCGCCGGCAGCTCCGGCGGGCCGACCTCCGCGATGACGATCGGCATGTCGCGCACGGTGAGCTGCCGGGTCGGGATGTCACGCGCCTCGAACCAGCCCTTCACGAAACCGGCACAGAGGCGAACCCCCTCCGGATTCGAGGTGTCGTAGCCGATCAGCTTCTCCGCGAGGAGGCGCTCCTGCATCGGGAAAGGGTAGAACGCGGGGCCGCCTCGGCGTGTTCAATCGGGGCGGGATGAGCGCCGCGCGCGGCTGCCGTCAGCTCCCGTTTGCGATCTCCAGGAATGCCTCAGCCCTGACCTTGTCCTGTTCCGCCGTCCGGTGGGCGGCCGAGTCCTCGTCGGAGTCCTCGAGCCTCCCTTCGGCATCTTCGATCCGGGCCTTGAGATCGGCGGGGTCGAGCGACTCGGGATCGACCGCCTCGGTGACGAGGACGGTGACCTTGTTGGCGAACACCTCGAGCCAGCCCTCGGCCGCCGCGTAGCGCTTGGCGCCGCTCGACGAGCCGAACTCCGACTCCGACTCGAACAGCCGCATCTCGTGCGGGACGAGACGGGCCAGCATCGGCGCGTGCCGGGCCCTGATCCCGACCTCGCCGACGACGGTGCGGACGGAGACCTGGAACATCTCGCCGTCGTACACCTTCCCCTGCGGGGTCAGGACCTCGGCCCTGAACGTGTTCGTCCCTTCGGCCATCGATCAGGCGGCCGCGCCGGCCTCTTCCTTCTCTTCCTCGTCTGCCTTCTGGGCCTGCTCGGCGGCCTCGTTGTCGGCCCCGGCGGTCTCGTCCTCGCCGCGACCCTTGGCGGCGTCGAGCACCTGCTCGATCGAGCCCTTCATGTAGAAGGCGCCCTCGGGGATGTCGTCGTGCTCGCCGTCGACGAGGCTGCGGAAGCTCGCAACGGTCTCGGCGACCGGAACGACCTCGCCGGGGGTCCCGGTGAAGGCCTCGGCGACGTTGAACGGCTGACTCAGGAACCGCTCGATCTTGCGGGCGCGGTTGACCTGGAGCTTGTCCTCGTCGGAGAGCTCGTCGATGCCGAGAATGGCGATGATGTCCTGCAACTCCTTGTAGCGCTGCAGCACCTCCTGGACGTCGGTCGCCGTCCGGTAGTGCTCCTCGCCGAGGATGTCGGCCTTGAGGATCGTCGACGTCGAGTCGAGCGGGTCGACGGCCGGATAGATCCCCTTCTCCGAGATCGACCGCGACAGCGTCGTCGTCGCGTTCAGGTGCGCGAACACCGATGCCGGCGC
>DATMCB010000298.1:0-9421 GCA_035558835.1 Solirubrobacterales bacterium | reverse complement strand
GAGGGTCGAGCTGCCGATTCGGATGCCGGAGTCGTCGGCCCGGAAGGTCCCGATCGAGCGGTCGTCGGGTTGATGGCGTTCGAGGGCGACGTCTCCGGCGGCGGCGCGCCGATCGAGATCGTCACCACGGAGGAGATCGAGGACGCGATCGCCGCCGGCGGCGAGTTGCCGGACGCGCTGCCGGTCCTGCCGCTCCGTGACATGGTCACCTACCCGGGAACCCTGACCCCGCTCGCGGTCGGCCAGGAGCGCTCGATCAAGCTGATCGACGACGTCCTCTCCGGCGACCGCGGCCTCGTCATGGTCGCCTCCAAGGACCCGGAGCTGGACGAGCCCGGCCCCGAGGACATCGAGCAGGTCGGGGTCGCCGGCGTCGTCGCGCGGATGCTGAAGGTCCCGGACGGCTCGATCCGGATCCTCGTCCAGGGCACCAAGCGCGTCCGGCTCGGGCGATTCGTCGCCACCAAGCCCTACCTGATCGCGACGGTCGAGGAGATGCCGGACGTCGTCGACTCGGGCCCGGAGCTGCAGGCGCTGACCCGCAACGTCCAGCGCACCTTCAGCGAGATCATCGAGGAGATCCCGTACCTGCCCGAGGAGCTCCAGCTCGCCGTCACCAACGTCGACGACCCCTCGGCGCTCGCCCACCTGATCGCCGGCGCGCTGCGGATCCCGGCCGAGGAGAAGCAGGAGATCCTCGAGGAGGTCAACGTCGGGGCCAGGCTCCGTCGCCTCTCGGAGATCCTCGCCCGCGAGCTCGAGGTGATCCAGCTCGGCTCCGAGATCCAGTCGCAGGTCCAGGAGGGGATGGAGAAGGGGCAGCGCGAGTACTTCCTGCGCGAGCAGCTCCGCGCGATCCAGGCCGAGCTCGGCGAGGGCGACGAGCAGCAGGCCGAGGTCAACGAGCTGCGCGAGCGGATCGCGGCGGCTGGGCTGCCCGAGCAGGCGCTGAAGGCGGCCGATCGCGAGCTCAGCCGGCTCGAGCGGCTGCCGCCGGCCGCCGCCGAGTACGGGGTGATCCGCACCTACCTCGACTGGATGCTCGACCTGCCCTGGAACGAGCGGACCGAGGACGACCTCGACATCGAGCACGCGCGCGAGGTCCTCGACGCCGACCACTACGACCTCGAGCAGATCAAGGACCGGATCCTCGAGTACCTCGCAGTCCGCAAGCTCCGGCCCGAGTCGGCCGGCCCGATCCTCTGCTTCGTCGGCCCGCCCGGTGTCGGCAAGACGAGCCTCGGCCGCTCGATCGCCCGCGCCCTCGGCCGCAGCTTCGAGCGGATCTCGGTCGGCGGTGTCCGCGACGAGGCGGAGATCCGCGGCCACCGGCGCACCTACGTCGGGGCGATGCCGGGCACGATCATCCGGGCGCTCCGCGACGCCGGCTCCCGCAACCCGGTCTTCATGATCGACGAGATCGACAAGATGGGCGCCGACTTCCGCGGCGATCCGGCCAGCGCGATGCTCGAGGTCCTCGATCCGGCCCAGAACGACTCCTTCCGCGACCACTACCTCGACCTCGACTTCGACCTCTCCGAGGTCATCTTCATCGCCACAGCGAACATCCTCGACCCGATCCCGCCGCCGCTCCGCGACCGGATGGAGGTGATCGGGCTGTTCGGCTACACGGTCGACGAGAAGCTCCACATCGCCCGCCGTTACCTCGTCCCCCGCCAGGTCCGCGAGAACGGCCTGAAGGCGACTCAGGCCCAGTTCAGCGACGCGGCGCTGCGGGCGATCATCGAGGAGTACACGCGGGAGGCGGGCGTCCGCAACCTCGAGCGCCAGATCGGCACCGTCTGCCGCAAGCTCGCCCGGCAGATCGCCGAGGGCGGCTCGACCGGACGCCGCTCCGTCTCCGCGAAGCTCGCCCGCGAGCTCCTCGGCCGGCGCCTGTTCTTCTCCGAGGCACGGCGGCGGACGCGCCGGCCCGGCGTCGCCACCGGCCTCGCCTGGACCCCGGTCGGCGGGGAGGTCCTCTTCATCGAGGCGACGGCGATGCCGGGGACCGGCAAGCTGACGATCACCGGCCAGCTCGGCGACGTCATGCGCGAGTCGGCGCAGGCGGCGCTCTCGCTGCTCCGCGGCGAGGCTGCCGAGTTCCTCCCCGAGCTCGAGATCGATCCGGCGAAGTGGTTCGGCGAGCACGACATCCACCTTCACGTGCCGGCGGGCGCGGTCCCGAAGGACGGACCCTCGGCGGGCGTCGCGATGCTGACGGCGCTGACGTCGCTGCTCAGCGGCCGCCCGGTCCGCAACGACGTCGCGATGACCGGCGAGATCACGCTGAGCGGCCAGGTGCTGCCGGTCGGCGGGCTCAAGGAGAAGTCGCTGGCGGCGCAGCGGGCCGGGATCAACCGGGTGATCGTCCCCGACCGCAACGAAGGCGAGATCCTCGAGATCCCCGAGAGCGAGCGGGGCGACCTCGAGTTCGTCTACGTGAGCGAGGCGGCGCCGGCCCTGGCGGCGGCGCTCGAGCCGGCCCGCTCGCGGAAGCGCTGAGCCGTTTGGCGGATATGCTGGCCGGGAACAGCACTTGGGAACCGAGAGGAGCGATCGAATGTCGACCAAGACGCGAGCGAAGGACAAGGCGAGCAGCGCCTACGAGAACGCGCGCCCCTACGTCCAGCGCCTGATCGAGGACGAGGAGCTCCGCGACAACCTGCGCGAAGCCTACGAGTCAGGCCGCCATGCCTACGAGCGCGCCTCCGGAGCCAAGAAGCCGTCATCGCTCCTCGACGACAAGCGCCTGCAGCGTGATCTCAAGAGCGCCAGCGAGTCGCTCCGCGCCGCGTCCGAGGCGCTGCGCGAGCCTGAGAAGCGGCCGAAGAGCGGCCATCCGTTCCTGAAGCTGCTGTTCATCGCGTTCATCGGCGCCGTCCTCGCGATCGCGTTGAGCGAGGACATCCGCAAGGCCGTCCTCGACCAGCTCTTCGGCGCCGAGGAGGAGTTCGAGTACACCTCGACGACCTCCACGCCCTCTTCGTCGTCCTGACCTCTCGCGGGCCGGTCCCGAGGGCCCCGGCCGGGGAGAGCCGGAGTGACGCGTGAGCTGAGCGGCGACAGCGCCGGCCGGATCGTCGACGCGATGCGCGATGCGGTCGCCGAGCGGGGGATCGCCGGGGCGACCTTCGAGCACGTCGCCGCCCAGGCGGGCGTCAGCCGCGGGCTCCTCCACTACTACTTCGGCACCAAGGAGCGGCTGCTCGTCGAGGTCGTCCGGCGGGACAGCGAGAACCGGGTCGAGATGCTCGACGAGCCGCTGCGCGCTGCCGGCGACGTCGACGGCGTCCTCGACGTCCTCGTCTCGAGCCTGATGGACCTGATCGAGAACGACCCGGGGTTCTTCATCGTCCTCTTCGACCTGTTCGCCGCCGGCCGCCGCAACGAGGAGATCGGCCGCGAGGTCGGGGCGCTGTTCCGGAAGTCCCGCGATCACGTCGCCCGGGCGCTCGAGGAGAAGGAGGCCGAGGGGGCGATCGCGCTCCGATTCGGGGCCGAGGCGACGGTCTCGTACCTGTTCGCGATCGCCGACGGATTGGCCGTCCAGGCGCTTTCCGACCCCGTTCGCGACCAGTCCGAGGTGCTCGCGGCCGGGCGGGCGACGGCGCGCCAGCTGTTCGTCGCCGGTTGAACACCGTGGAATGGCTTGCCGGAGCCGGTTGCCGGTGGCCAGCCGCCAGTCGTCCCGATAGGCTTGCCCACTCCGGGGGTTGTCAGGAGAGCGAGTGAGGCCCAAGCGTTGAGCAGCAAACGTGGGGAGGACCGGCGCGCCACGGCGACGCCGGCGTCTTCCTTCCCGAACGTACGCGGCGACCGGGGCGCCTCGACGCCGGCCCGGATCGCCGCCGTGGCCGCGGTCCTGGTCGCGATCGCGGTCGTCGTCGTGCTGCTGCTCGGCGGCGACGGCGGCCACCGCTACACGTTCCTGTTCCAGACCGGCGGCCAGCTGGTCCCCGGCAACGAGGTCCTGACCGCGGGCCAGCGCGTCGGCTCGGTCGACTCGATCGACCTGACCGACGACAACCAGGCGGCGGTGAGGGTGACGATGGACGAGCCGCTGCGCGAGGGCACCACCGCGCTGATCCGCCAGACTTCGCTCTCCGGCGTCGCCAACCGCTACGTCTCGCTGACGCCGGGCCCGAACAACTCGCCGGAGCTGAAGGACGACTCGACGATCAGCGGCGAGGACACGACCACCCCGGTCGACGTCGACCAGCTCTTCGACATCTTCACCCCCCGCGTCCGCGCCGCCCTGCAGAAGTTCATCCGCGGCAACGCCGGGATCTATGCCGGCAAGGGCGTCCTCGCGAACCGCGCCTACAAGTTCCTGAACCCGTCGCTGAGCACGTCCGCGAAGCTCTTCGAGGAGCTCTCGAGCGACTCGGTCGCGCTCTCCCGCTTCCTCGTCTCCGGCTCGCAGACGTTCGGAGCCCTCGCCGACCGGCGCCAGGACCTGACCTCGCTGATCGCGACCGCCAACCAGACGCTGGCGGCGATCAGCTCCCGCAACGACGACCTCGACCGATCGCTGGCGGCGCTCCCGGAGACGCTGCGCGAGACGAACACGACCTACGTCAACCTGAGGGCGACGCTCGACGACCTCGACCCGCTCGTCAAGGCCTCCTATCCGGCGACGCGCCACGCGGCGCCGTTCCTCCGCAAGACCGCCTCGGTCGCCAACGACAGCGTCCCGATCTTCACGAAGCTCGCCGACATCGCCCGCCTGCCGGGCCAGAACAACGACCTCGCCGACACGCTGAAGAAGCTGCCGACGGTCAAGCAGCGCGCCGGCGGTGCGCTCCCCGCCTCGATCAGGGCGATGAACGTCTCCCAGGACGATCTGACCTTCCTGCGCCCTTATACGCCCGACATCCTCTCGTGGCTTTCGAAGTTCGGCGCGGTGTCCGCCTACTACGACGGCAACGGCCACTACGCCCGCGTCCAGCCCGCTGGTGTGAACACCTTCGACTACAACACCGCGACGAATGTCCTGACCGGTCACTACCAGGCCGCCTACACCGGCCCGCCGCCGCAGTATCCGGCCGCCAACGCGCTGCCCTACGTGACTCCGCCCGCGGGCAACGAGCGCTGCCCCGGCGGCGGGTCCGCGCCGGCCCCCGACAACTCGAACCCGTTCGTCGGCCCGGCCTGGCCGAACAGCGACCTGACCCCGTCCGACTGCAACCCGGGCTGGCTCCCGCCCGGCCCGCTGCCCGGCCCATGAGACGGATCCTGGCCATAGTCATCGGTCTCGGCGTCGTCGCGGCGCTGATCGCCGCGACCGCCTCCGGCGAAGGTGACGGCGGCGGCGACTACAAGGTCCGCGCCTACTTCGACAACGCCGGCTTCCTCGTCAACGGCGAGGACGTCCGGATCGCCGGCGCGACGGTCGGCTCCGTCGACGACGTCACGGTCTCGCTGCCCGGCGAGGCGGTGAAGCGAAACGGCGACGAGGACCCCGGCAAGGCGGTGGCCGTGCTCAGCATCACCGATGCGGGCTTCCAGAACTTCCTGAGCGACGCTTCCTGCCTGATCCGGCCGCAGTCGCTGCTCGGCGAGAAGTACGTCGAATGCGAGCCGACGCAGCCGCGCGCGCCGGGCAGCCAGTCGCCGCCGGCGCTCGAGCAGATCCCCGACGGTGAAACCGGTGCCGGCGAATACCGGCTGCCGCTCGAGAACAACGGCAAGCAGATCGACCTCGACCTCGTCCAGAACATCACCCGGGAGCCCGAGATCGATCGGTTCCGGCTGATCCTCAACGATCTCGGCGCCGGCCTCGCCGCCCGTGGCCCCGACCTCGCCGCCGTGGTCCGTCGGGCCGACCCGGCGCTGCAGGAGACCGACAAGGTCCTGGCGACGCTCGCCGCGCAGAACAAGCAGCTCGCTCAGCTCGCCAGGGACAGCGACACGATCCTGACCCCGCTCGCCGCGCAGCGCCAGCACCTCGCCGGCTTCATCCGCAACGCCGCGACGGCCGGCAGCGCCGCCGCCGAGCGTCGCGACGACATCGTCGCCGGCTTCAACGAGTTCCCGAACGCGCTCCGCGAGCTGCGCAGCACGATGATCCAGCTGCGCGGCTTCGCCGAGCAGGCGACGCCGGTCGCGGTCAACCTCCGCAAGGCCGCCCCCGGCCTGACCGACGCTACGAAGCTGCTGCGCCCGTTCTCGCGGGCGGCGACGGTCTCGGTCGCCAACCTCGGCGACAACGCCGCCGCCAGCCAGGACGACCTCGCCGCCTCCTCGCCGGTGATCCGCCAGCTCCGCAAGGCCGGCGTCAAGTCGATCCCCGGCGCCCGCAACCTCAACCAGTTGCTGATGACGCTGCGGCGGACCGGCGGGATCGACGACCTGACCAAGTTCATCCTCAACGCCTCGAACTCGTTCAACGGCTTCGACGACCTCGGACACTTCCTGCTCACGCAGATCCAGATCACGAACTGCGTCGACTACGTGACCAGCCCGGCGGTCGGCTGTGACGGAAGATGGGTCGGCCCGGGGACCAGTTCGGCGCTCGACCTCAACGGGATCGACAAGAAGGACGTCGCCAACGGGGTCGACGAGAGGGCCCTCGAGCGCTCCGATGCCGCTGCCAGCGGCACCAAGGACCTCCTCAACTTCCTGATCGGGAGCGGTAACTGATGCGGCGCCGGCAGTCACCTCTGAACGCGGCGTTCCGCAACCCGACCGTGATCGGCGCGCTCGCCGTGCTGATCACGATCCTCGCCGTCTTCCTCGCCTACAACGCCAACAACGGACTGCCGTTCGTGCAGTCCTACCGGCTCACCGCTCAGGTGCCGAACGCGGCGGCGCTCGTCCCCGGCAACGAGGTGCGGATCGGCGGCGTCCGCGTCGGCGTCGTCGAGTCGATCACGCCGGTCGCCGAGGACGACGGGACCTACGCGGCCCAGCTCGCCCTGAAGCTCGACAAGTCGGTCGAGCCGCTGCCGGTCGACTCGAGCGTGATCATCCGCTCGCGCTCGGCGCTCGGCCTCAAGTACCTGCAGATCACCCGCGGCACCTCCGACAAGGGCTACGCGGCCGGATCGGTGCTGCCGCTCTCGGCGGCACACCCGGAGCCGGTCGAGTTCGACCAGTTCCTCTCGACCTTCGACAAGCCGACCGCGGAGAACATCCAGGACAACCTGACCGAGTTCGGCAACGCGCTCGCCGGCCGCGGCCCGAACATCAACACGGCGATCGGCGCGTTGAAGCCGCTGCTGCCGCGGCTCGAGCGGGTGATGCGTGACATCTCCGACCCGCAGACGGGGATCGGGCCGTTCTTCTCCGCCCTCGAGCAGTCGGCCGCAGAGGTCGCCCCGGTCGCGCAGACGCAGGCGCAGATGTTCGTCGACCTCGACACGACGCTCGCCGCGTTCGCCGACATCGCCCGCCCGTACCTGCAGGAGACGATCTCGAAGACCCCGGTGACGCTGCAGACCGCCAGCGACACGCTGCCGCGGATCCGCGGGTTCCTGGTCAACTCGCGAAAGCTGTTCGTCGACCTCCAGCCGGGCACGGCGGCCGCCGCGGTTTCCGCCGACACGATCGCCTCGGCCCTGCGGGTCGGGGTGCCGGTGCTGCGCGCGACCCCGCAGCTCAACGACCAGCTTCCGCCCACGGCCGCCGCGCTGCATCGCTTCAACGACAACGGCGACGTCCGCGAGGGAATCGGCCGGCTGATCGACCTCTCCGAGTCGCTCGGCCCGCCGCTCAAGTTCATCGCCCCGGCGCAGACGGTCTGCAACTACGCGACGCTGCTGTTCCGCAACGCGGCGAGCTCCGCCGACCAGGGCAACAGTCACGGCAACTGGCAGCGGGGCGGCGCCGTCGACACGCCGACGGGGCCGAACAGCGAGGGCAGCCCGTCGTCGGCGCCGGCGAACGGCGGCGGGTCCGATGTCCGCAACTTCCTCCACGTCAACCCCTACCCGAACACCGCGTCGCCGGGTCAGAACCCGACCGAGTGCGAGGCCGGCAACGAGCCGTACTTGACGGGCCGGCAGGTGATCGGCAACGCCCCCGGCAACCAGGGGATCCAGACCGAGGACCAGATCGGCTTCCAGCTCCGCAAGGGAGGTGGTGGGTGATGGCCCGCTCGCGCCGCCCGAAGCCGGGTGCCACCCGGGACTTCAACGAGGGCATCTACCACCGCCCGCCGCTCGGCCTGAGCTTCTTCAAGACCGGGGTGCTGGTCCTGATCGTGATCCTGATCCTCACCTACTTCGCGTACACCAAGGAGCTTCCGTGGAGCAGCCCCGGCTACACCGCGACGGCGACGTTCCGCGACGCGACGACGCTGCGCGAGACGGCGCCGGTGCGGATCGCCGGCGTCAACGTCGGCAAGGTGACCAACGTCGAGGCCGACGGCGACAACGCGAAGGTCACGTTCACGGTCGACTCCGAGGGCCTGCCGATCCACGACGACGCCCGGATCACGATCCGCCCGCGCCTGTTCCTCGGCGGCAACTACTTCCTCGACCTCCGGCCGGGCAGCCCGAGCGCGCCCGACCTGCCCGACGGCGGCGACATCCCGGTCAGCCAGACGGCGACCGCCGTCCAGCTCGACCAGGTGCTGACCGCCCTGCAGCGCCCCGACCGCAAGAACCTCGGTGACTTCCTCGAGGGCTACGGCTCGGCCCTCGACGACAAGCCGACGGCGGCGATGGACGTCGGCATGGATCCCGAGGTCCAGGGCCTGTCCGGCGCCGAGGCGCTCAACCAGAGCTTCAACTACGGCGGTCGGGCCGGCAAGAGCTCCTCGCAGGTCAGCCAGGCGCTGCTCGGCGAGCAGGCCGGTGACCTGCGCGGCCTGATCAAGTCGAGCGCAAGCGTCTTCCAGCAGCTCGCCAGCCGCGAGAGCCAGCTCAGCGACCTCGTCACGAACTTCTCGATCACGACCGGCGCGCTCGCCGCCGAGTCGCGGAGCCTCCAGGACACGCTCGCCGAGCTCGCCCCGACCGTCGAGCAGGCGCAGCGCGACCTGCCGAAGATCAACTCCGCGTTCCCGCCGCTGCGTGCCTTCGCCCGCGAGCTGACTCCGAGCGTCAAGGAGCTGCCGGGGACGATCCGGGCGGGGACGCCGTGGCTGCGCCAGGCCGACAAGCTCGTCCAGGGGAACGAGCTCGGCGGCATCGTCGACGACCTCCACGCCTCGACGCCGGTGCTCTCGCAGGGCACCGCCAACCTGAGCGGGCTGCTGCTCCAGCTCGGTCGCTTCAGCCGCTGCCAGTCACAGGTGATCACCCCAACCGGCGATGAGGTCATCACCGACCAGTTCGCGACCGGCCAGACGAACTTCCGCGAGTTCTTCTACGGAACCGCGGCGCACGCCGGCGAGGGGGCCACGTTCGACGGCAACGGCCAATTCCTGCGGGTCCAGCCCGGTGGCGGTCCCTTCCCGGTGGCCGTCCCGAAC
>DATMCB010000297.1:0-3578 GCA_035558835.1 Solirubrobacterales bacterium | reverse complement strand
GAAGCCGAGGCCGCGGCAGCAGCCGAGGCCGAGCCGGCAGCCGAGGCCGAACCGACAGCCGACGCCGAGGCCGAGCCGGCAGCCGAAGCTGAGTCGGCTGCCGAGGTTGAGCCGGCCGCCGACGCCGAGCCGGCCCCGGAGTCCGCGGAGGACCCCGCCGGGGACGCCCCTGAGGCCGAAGCCGACAGCGACGCCGAGCCAGGGGCCGAAGACTCCTGATCGCGTGCCCGGTCCGTCGCTGATCGGGTTGACGGGGGGCATCGCCGCCGGGAAGTCGGAGGCACTTCGGATCCTCGCCGATCTCGGCGCCGAGACCGTCTCCACCGACGGCCTCGTCCACGAGCTGCTCGGGACCGCCGCGGTCCGCGACGCCCTCGTCGACCGCTGGGGACCGGAGGTCACGTCCGGCGGCGAGATCGACCGGGCCGCCGTCGCCGCAGTCGTCTTCGAGCGCCGCGACGAGCTCCGCTGGCTCGAGGAGCTGCTTCATCCGCTGGTCCGCGATCGGGTCCGGGAGTGGGCGGGGGGCCTGCCCGAGGGCACGGATGTCGCCGTCGTCGAGGTGCCGCTCCTGTTCGAGGGTGACATGGCGTCGACGTTCGACGCGACGATCACGGTCGTCGCCGGCGACGAACAGCGGATGGCGCGCGCCGCCGCGCGCGGCCACGGTAGCCTCGAAGGACGAGACGGCCGGCAGCTCAGCCAGGAGGAGAAAGCGGCGAAGGCGACCCACGTAGTCGAGAACCACGGCTCGGTCGCCGACCTCGAGGCCGAGTTGACACGGCTCTACCCGGCGCTCGTCGCGGCGAGATGAGCGCGGCCCGGCGCAAGGACACGGCCGGGGTGACCCGGCTCGGACGGCTGTTCCTGATCGTCGCCGTCCTGCTCGTGATCGCGGTCGTGATCGGGGTCTCGAGGTTCGACATCGGCGGCACGATCGACGAGCTCACGCTGCCGCTCCGCCACGACGACATCATCCGCCAGCAGGCGCGCGAGAAGGGTGTTCCCGCCGACCTGATCGCCGCGGTGATCTACGAGGAGTCGAAGTTCCAGGACCAGACGTCGTCGGCCGGTGCGCGCGGCCTGATGCAGATCACGCCCGACACCGCCGACACGATCGAGACCCTCTCCGGGGGCGAGACGTTCGTTTACGAGGACCTCGCCGATCCGGAACTGAACATCCGCTACGGCACGTTCTACCTCGCCTACCTGCTCGACAAGTACGACGGTGACGTCGTCGCGGCCCTCGCCGCGTACAACGCCGGCGAAGGCAACGCCGACGCCTGGGGCGGCGCCGGGATGACGATCGACGACATCGAGTTCCCGGAGACCTACGACTACGTCAACGACGTGCTCGAGCGGCGCGGGCAGTACCGCGACAAGTACGCCGACGAGCTCGGCTTCTGAGCGAGGGCGGAGGAGGGCCGCCGGGGCCGTGACCCGGTGGCCCGGCGTAGTCGAGCAGCCCAGAGGGCTGCGAGTGGCGCGGTTATCCGGCTGTCGCTCGCCAGACCCACCAGGCGCAGAGGAACTGCAGGGGCAGTCGCGCCCAGAGCCCGATCGGCGGGACCCGCTCGTAGCGCTCCGGGTGGAGCGCCATGTGGATGTTCGCCGGGTAGACGGCCGCGAGGACGCCGAGCAGCCACCAGCGGGCGAATCGCCGCGTTCGCGACGGGATCACGGCGATCCCGCCGGCGATCTCGGCGACGCCGCTCCAGATCACCAGCTCGCGATGGGCGGGCAGGTAGTCGGGCACGATCGCGCGGTACGCCTTCGGGACCAGGAAGTGGTTGGCCCCGGCGAGGATCCAGAACGCGGCGAGGAGGCGCTGCGAGGTCGACATCGGCCTTGACCCTATCTGGAGTCCGGCATGGCAACGGGTCGGCGGCTAGATTGGGAGCGCTGTGGAAGCGGAGGGATATCCGCACGCGCTCCCGTCGGATTCGACGCTCGCCGAAGCCGCGCGGGCACTCGAGGACGCCCGCCTGACCGGCGAGGTGGTCGACGCCGAGTGGCGGCTCCGCTACGTGAGCTCCGAGCTCCGCAACCTCGTCGGCATCGACGACGACGAGCGCCTCGGCTACGGCCGGCCGGCACTCACCCGCGCGACTGATCTGCCGGACATCTGGCGCCTCGATGAAGACTCGCGCCTGCAGTGGTGGCAGCGGGAGGGACCGTTCATGCGACACGACGTCGGGGCGGACTCCGCCACCGCGGCCGAGCTGGGTCCGCTCCAGGAGTTCTTCGAGCAGTTCTCCCCGCATCGGCCACCGATCGCCTGGGCGGGAAGCTTCGTGACGACCTTCGCGGACGCCTCGCCGGCAACCGTCGGCCGGCTCGTGGTCCGGCTCGTCCGGCCCGACGGCGAATTCGCCGGGATCCTCGGCCTCTACGTCGGCGGCGGCCTGCGGGGCAGCGTCCAGGCGATGCTCTCGCGCGGCGACGACCGGATGTTCGAGCGGATGGCGGTTCTGACCGAGCCGGCGCGGCGGCCGGCGGCGATCCTCTTCTGCGATCTCGAGGACTCCGGCGTCCACAGCCGCAAGCTCTCGTCGACCGCCTACTTCGCGATGATTCGCGACCTGACGACGGCGATCGACGGAGCCGTCATCGACGGTGGCGGGATCGTCGGCAAGCACGCCGGGGACGGCGTCTCGGCGTTCTTCCTCGCCGAGCAGTCCGGCGGCGAGGCCGGGGCGGCACGGGGCGCGATCGAGGCGGCACGAAGGATCCAGGAATACGTGGCCCGCCTCAGCGCCGAGAGCGGCGATGTCCGGGTCAACGTCGGCGTCCACTGGGGAGCGACCCTCGTGATCGGCCAGATCGTCACCGGCGGGCGGCTCGAGGTCACCGCGCTCGGCGACGAGGTCAACCAGGCGGCGCGGATCCAGGAGGTCTGCCGCGGCGGCGGGACGCTCGTCAGCAAGGAGATCGTCGAGCGGCTCGACCCGGCCGCCGCGAGCGCGATCGGCATCGATCCGGCGGCGGTCGCCTACCGGATCCTCGGCGAGGTCCCGGGGGCGAGCGAGAAGGCGAAGCGCGATGCCGGGAGCCTGGCGATCACGGCCATCGATCCCCTCTAGCCGCGCAGGGCGGCAAGCCGGTCGGCGAAGAACGCCGCTGCGGCGCCGAGCTGGTCGTCGGCGCCGAGCAGCTCGGCATAGGTCAGCTCGGCGCCGTTGAAGCCGGTCGCGTTCCAGCCCGCGTCGGTCGCGGGCGCGGCCCAAGGCCCGACGTACAGGTAGGGCTCGGGATGGTGCTCGTCGCCGGGGGAGGCGCCGAAGGTCGCGCGGGTGCCGACGTCCTCGGGTCCGAGGTCGGTGGCGACGTCGAAATGCTCGGGCCAGAGCCGGATCGGCGCCGGCTCGAGGTCGCCATGGAGGTCGACCAGGTCGGCGAGGGCCACCGTCCCGAAGGCGAACCAGGCGGCGAGCGCCGCAGCTGAGTCTGCGTCGGGACTGGGATCGGCGAGGCGCTCGCGGTGCAGCTCGTCGCCGTCGGTGGCGACCAGCTCGAGCCCCTCGACCCGGAGCTGGCCGCTCCTGCCGCTGACGAGCCCGGTCTCCCAGGGCGGGGTC
>DATMCB010000296.1:0-2263 GCA_035558835.1 Solirubrobacterales bacterium | reverse complement strand
AGGTAGGCGAGCCCGGTCAGCACGGCGACGAGCAGCCCGCGCAGCGCCGAGAGCCGATCGAGCGCCGCGAGGGCGGCGACGGCGGCGATGACCGGGACCGCGATGGTCACCCCCGTGAACGCAATGCTGAGCTCGCCGGTGACCTCGTTGGCTGCGACCGCGAGCGCGTGCGGACCGAGTGGATAGCCGCTGCGGATCAGGCTCGGGCTGAGCCCCTCGGGGTTCGCCAGCCAGTCGGCGGCGAACAGGTGCTGTGACATGTCGACGTTGAAGCCGGTGCCGAGGACGCCGAAATGCCCCTCGACGACGAACGGGATGGAGACGGCGG
This sequence comes from Solirubrobacterales bacterium, assembly GCA_035558835.1. Classification (GTDB taxonomy): domain Bacteria; phylum Actinomycetota; class Thermoleophilia; order Solirubrobacterales; family 70-9; genus RHKX01. The sequence goes on along the minus strand of DATMCB010000296.1, from coordinate 1,935 downwards.
CGAGCGCGGCGAGCGCGGTCGGCGCGATCCGCCGGAGCGTCGCCGCGACCCCTTCGAGCCGGATCGCGGCGAAGGCGCCGGCGAGCACCGCGATGACGATCAGGGCCAGCAGTGCCGTCGATCCATGGCCGGGCAGCCGGACCGCCCACCAGGCGATCGCGCTCGCGGCAGCGAGGCCGACGACCGGGGCGACCGGGGAGAGCCTGCGCGCGCCCGCGAGGGCGAGAATTCCCGCCCCGAGCGCCGTGGCGATCGCGATCAGCCCGATCGCGGTGACGTAGGTTCCGAGCGCGTCGGCGACCACGGAGGGCTCGGCTCTGCGGCGGTCAGCCCGCCGGGGCCGCCGCCGGGTTGGCCTTCGCCCAGGCGACGATCTCGGCCGACCCCGCGACTACCTCGCCGTCGTCGATGACGAGGACAGGGACCTCGTCGCCGCCGGTCAGCTCGCGGACCTGCTTGCGCCCGGGGGTCATGTTCAGAGCCCGCGGCAGCTTCACCCAGCCGTAGGCCTTGACGACCTCCGGGTCCCACCCGGCTTCGCGAACCGCCTCGTAGGCGATGCCGCATGGATGCTCGCCGAGCAGCGGGTGCACGGTGCGGGTGTCCCAGCAGACGTAGATCCGCATCGGCGCGCAGTCTATGCGGGCGCCGGCGGCGCCGCGTTCAACGGGTCAACGGCTCAGGGACCTCGCGATGACGACGCGCTGGATCTCGTTCGTCCCCTCGTAGATCTGGGTGATCTTCGCGTCGCGCAGCATCCGCTCGAGCGGGTACTCGGTGACGTATCCGTAGCCGCCGAGCACCTGAACGCCCTCGACCGTGACGTCCATGGCGGTGTCGGAGGCGAACAGCTTCGCCATCGAGCTGTACTGCCCGCGATCGGGATCGCCGCGATCGATCTTCGCGCAGGCCGTGTAAAGGAGTTCACGGGCCGCGGCCGTCCGGGTGGCCATGTCGGCGAGCTTGAACTGGATGCCCTGCAGCTCGATGATCGGCTTGCCGAACGCGACCCGCTCCTTCGCGTAGCCGACGGCGTAGTCGATCGCGCCCTGGGCGATGCCGACCGCCTGGGCGGCGGCCCCGAGCCGGGTCCGTTCCAGAGTTCCGAGCGCGACCGACAGCCCGCGCCCGACCTCACCGATCACGTTCTCATCGGGGACCCGCACGTCCTCGAACACCGGCGAGCCGGTCGGCGACCCCTTGATCCCGAGCTTGTGCTCGAGGCCGGCGATCGAGAAGCCGGGACGGTCCTTCTCGACGAGGAAGGCGGTGATCCGCCGGCTCTCGCGGTCGGTGACGGCGAAGACGACGTAGAAGTCGGCGATCCCGGAGTTGGTGATCCAGTTCTTGGCGCCGTTGATCACCCACTCGTCCCCGTCGCGCACGGCGGTGGTCCGCATCGCCGCCGGATCGGAGCCGGCCTCGGGCTCGCTGAGCGCGAACGCCGGCGACCACTCGCCGGCGGCGCACCGCGGCAGCAGCCGCTGCTTGAGCTCGTCGGTGCCGAAGAGCTGGATCGGCAGCGTGCCGAGCTCCTGGACCATCAGGATCAGCGCGCTCGATGCGCAGGCCTTCGCGATCTCCTCGACGGCGATCTGCTGCATCAGCGTCCCCGTGCCGGTCCCGCCGAACTCGGTCGGGAACGGCAGGCCGAGGATGTCGTGCTCGGCGAGCAGCTCGCGGATGTCCCAGGGGTACTCGCCGGTCTCGTCGATCTCGGCGGCGCGGGGAGCGATCCGCTCCTGCGCCAGCCTGCGGACGAGCTCGCGGAAGTCGCGCAGCTCTTCGGGGACCTCGTAGACGCCGGCTCCGGCGCTGATCACATCGCTCATGCGGCGAAGCCTACTTTCGCTGCGCTGCGGCTACCCCGGGCCTGCGATTCGGCAACGACGCCTCGGCCGCCTGCGATCCGCCATGGGCGTCGCCCTCCGGTCC
>DATMCB010000295.1:0-3598 GCA_035558835.1 Solirubrobacterales bacterium | reverse complement strand
CTCTCGCGCGTCGATGCCCCGGTGAGGATGCAGACGTCCTCGGGCCGGGACTCGCCGGAGGCGATCAGGTACTCGATCTCGCGCGCGACCGCCTGGGCTTCGGCCCGCTCGTTCGCGCAGCTCCAGAACCGGACCGCTCCGGATTCGCCGTTCCCATCGCCTCCGGTCCGGCCGGCCGGCGCCGGCAGGAGCTCCCGGTAGGAGGCGGGCACGAGGCCCGCCGCTGTCCCGACCGCCGCCGCGAGAGCGCCGGCCGAGCGGCGGCTCGGGCCCAGCTCGATCCGCTCGGCCTCCCCGAACCGGCGCAGGAACCCGAGCGCGGCCGCCTCGCCGCAGCCATCGCCCGGACGCAGCCCCTGATCGGGATCGCAGACCGCGAGGACGTTCCCGTGCGGAGCGAGGAGCGGCAGGCAGGCGATCTGCGGGCGTCCGGCGTCCTCGAGCTCATCGACGAGCAGCCACTCGAAGCGGCGACCGACGGCGGCGCTGAGGTCGGGGTGGCGGGTGAGGACTCGACCGAGCTCGAGGACGAGCTCGTGCTCGTCGAGCATCCCGAGCTCGAGCATGATCGCGTCGTGGCGATCGAAGAGGTCGGCGAACTCGAGCTCGCGCAGTGCCACCTCGCGCTCCGAGCGGCCGCCGGCGCCGCGCTCGGCGGCACGGGCGCGATCGCGAAGATCGGCCGGGCCGATCCCCTCCGCCTTGAGCGCGTCGATCCGCTCGAGCAGGCCGGCGAGCAGCCCGGACGGGTTGCCGCGGATCTCGTGCCGGCGGAGCGGCAGATCGTCGAGCCGGTCCAGGAGAAGCGCCAGCCGGTCGGCCGGCGCCGCTACCTCGAAGAACGGATCGATCCCGGCCTCGAGCGAGTAGTCGCGCAGGAGCCGCTCGCCGAGGCCCGACCAGGTCTCGATCCAGACCTCCTCGAACGAGCCGCCGACCAGCTCGGCGACGCGGTCGCGAAGTCGCCCCCGGTTGGCGGCGGTGCGGCTCAGCAGGATGATCCGCTCGACGGCCACCCCGGAGCCGGCCAGCGCCGCTGCCTTGCGAGCCAGCAGCTCGGTCCGTCCCGAGCCCGCGGTGCCGAGGACGAGCGCCGAGCCGGAATCGATCGCGAGCGCCCGCGCGAAGCCGTCGTCGGTCTGCGATCCCTCCATCGGCGCAACGGTAGCGATGGCCGCGATAGCCGCCAAGCGCCTGCCAATACCATTGCCGCGTGGAGCGCGAGATCGATTGGCTCGATGCCTGCCGCCGGATGGCCGCCCGCCAGGCGGACCTGTTCGAGCGGACCCGCAGCATCGCCGAGCGAACCGAGTACGAGGGGCGCGGCGAGGGCGGCGACATGACCCTGAAGCTCGACCGGCAGTGCGAGGACATCGTCTTCGAGGAGCTCGAGCGCATCGCTGCGGCGGGGGCGGCGCTCTCGGCCGTCAGCGAGGAGCGCGGTGAGGTGACGCTCGGCGGCGGCGAGGCCCTGCACCGGGTCGTCATCGATCCGATCGACGGCTCGATGAACGTGCGGCGGACGATCCCCTTCCACTCCCTGTCGATCGCTGTCGCCGACGGCGATTCGATGGCGGACGTCCACTTCGGCTTCGTCCACGACTTCGGCGCCGGCGAGGAGTTCTCGGCGGCCCGCGGCGACGGCGCCCGCCTCGACGGCATCCCGATCGATCCGCCCCGCGAGGAGATGCCGCTCGAGGTCGTCGGGCTCGAGTCCTCCGATCCGCGCTGGATAGTCGGCGCGATCGAGGACCTTCAGGGCAAGGCCTACCGGATCCGCTCGATCGGCTCGATCGCTATCACCCTCTCCTACGTCGCCTGCGGGCGATTCGACGGAATGCTCTCCGCCCGCGGCTGCCGCTCGGTCGATGCCGCGGCGGCGCAGCTCGTCGTCCGCGAGGCGGGTTGCGAGATCGCCTTCGTCGGCTACGGGCTCGCCGACGCGGCGCTCGACCTCGAGACCCGCTATCCGGTCATCGCCGCCCGCTCCGGCGCCCACCTCGAGGTCGTGCTCGAAGCGCTCGAGGCGGGGATGGCCCGTCAGGCCGACTGACGGCGGCCGTGGCCGAGCTCGTCGACTGGGCGCTGGCACGGCGGATCGCCCTGACCGGGATCGGCGAGCGCGGCCCGGCGATGCGCGGGGCACCCGACCTCGCCGCCGCCGGCGAGCGGGCGAGCGCCGCCGTCCGCGGCTACACCGGCCTCGATCCGCTCGAGCCGCTGCCCGAGCCGGAATGGGTCAGCCGCCGCGATTGGATCGACGTCAACCTCGCATCGGTCCGCGATGTCACTGCAACGGCCGCCACCCGGATCGGGGACGCGGCGGAGCGGCAGCCGCTCGCTTCGGTGGCCGGCCGCGTCCTCGCGGTCGAGATCGGCGCCCTGCTCGGCTTCGCCGCGCGGCACGTCCTCGGCCAGTACGAGTACCCGCTGCTCGGCGGCGAACGGAAGCCGCGGTTGCTCTTCGTCGGCGAGAACATCGACGTGGCCGTGACCCAGCTCGGCGGCGAGCCGGATCCCGTCCTCGACTGGATCGCCCTCCACGAAACGACCCACTCCGTCCAGTTCGCGGCGGCGCCGTGGCTGCGCGCCCACGTCGGCGGGCTGGCGCGAACCCTGCTCGCGGAGGCGCCGGTCCGGCTCCCCGTCGCCGAGATCCTTGCCCGCGCCCGGGAGATCGCGACGAGCGATCCGCGGCAGACGTTCGACGAGATCCGGGGCTCCGATCCGGTCTCGCTGCTGGCGCCGGCCGAATCGCTCGCGACGATCAACAGCCTCCAGGCCGTGATGGCCTCGGTCGAGGGCTACGCCGAGCACGTCATGGACGCCGCCGCGGGCAACCTCGGGGCGGCGGTGGCCGAGCTTCGTGCCGGTCTCGACGCGAGGCGGCGGAACCGCAGCGTCCCGGTGCGGATCCTCTCCTGGCTGTTCGGCTTCGAGCTGAAGATGCGCCAGTACGAGCAGGGCAAGCGCTTCTGCGACGCCGTCGTCGCAACGGCCGGGATCGCCGGCCTCAACGGCGCCTGGGAGCAACCCGAGACGCTTCCGGACCGAGAAGAGCTGGCGGACCCGGAGGCGTGGGTCGAACGCGTGCTCGCTGCGCCTGCGATCGCCTGACGAGTCAGGCCCGACTGCGCGGCCGCGACTGTGACGAGGCTCACAGCAGCTCTGTAACCGGCTTTGCGGTCGCGTGTAAGAACGTGCGTTCGGTGCTACACTTTGAACATCCTTAGTTTTAAGGAACTTAGATTGGGCACCACTTTCCTGAACCCACCAATCAGCCGAAGGGGATGAGAACTCGAATGGCAACCACCACCAACAGCAGCGCCCGCTCGAAGAGCGCGGCCCGCAACAAGTCCAAGTCGACCGCGAAGGCCCAGGCCACCAAGACCCGGACCTCGGCCCGCAAGACCGCCGCGACCGCGAAGCGGGGCGCCCAGCGCACCGAGACCACGGCGAAGAGCTCGGCCGAGGCCACCGCCCGCGAGGCGGAGGGCACCCTCAACCAGGCCCGTGCCGGCGTCAACGCCGCCGGTGACTACGTCGTCGCCGCCGCCGAGACCGCGATCGACATCCCGGTCGGCGCCGCGCTGACGGC
>DATMCB010000294.1:0-3438 GCA_035558835.1 Solirubrobacterales bacterium | reverse complement strand
GCCCCCGGCGGCAGGTAGCGGAGCTCCGCCAGCCGCTTCTGGACCGCGCGGATGGCGGCGCTCGCTCGGTTGCTGCGGACGCTGCGCTCGCGCGGCGGCCCGCCGCGGGGCTTCGCGAAGTCGGCCCGGCTGCGGGCCGGGCCGAGCGGGCGGCCGCCGGCCAGCACGCGGGTCCGCTCGACGCCGTCGAGGCCGGTCATCGTGTAGGTGACCTGAGCGAGCCGCGCGTCGATCGCCGCCTGCTGATCGTCGGTTCGCCGGCCGGGGTCGGCGGGAATGCCGCCGGTGAATCCGCCCGAGAGCCGCACCGTCGCCGTCCCGCCCGACACCCGGACGCCTTCGACCCTGGTCCGGGCCGGAATCTCGGAGTCCAGGCCGGCGTCGTCGTTCGCGGGCGGCCCGGCGACGAGCGCCCGCGCGATTGCCTCCGGCGACGAGCCGGGGCCGGGCGCCTCGCGGAGCTGCTCGCCGGCGGTGAAATAGAGCGGGGCGGAGGAGCCGTCCGGGCCGCCGGCGGCGGTCGTGGTGGGGTCGCTGCCCTCGCCGCCGGAATCGCAGCCGCCGAGCGCCGCCGCGCAGGCGAGGGCCGGGAGGACCAGGGCACGGGCGCGCATCGTCCTCGCCGGGATCAGCCCGACGCGGGCGCCGCAGCCGGCTCGGCGGCGGCGGGCTCGTCGCGGCCCTCGCCGGCTTCGGCGCGGACGCGAGCGAGGTCGGAGGAGATCCGGACCGCGGCGGCGACGAGCGGGGCGGAGATGATCAGACCGACCGTCCCGAACAGGGCCCCGCCGGCAATCGTGACGATGAGGACGGCGAGCGGATGGATGCCGAGCGCGGTTCCCATCGCGAACGGCTGAACCACCTGCTGGAGCGGGCCGTTGGCGAGGAGCTGGAGGACAGCCATCGCGCCGGCCGCCGCGACGCCGTCGGACCCGAGCGCGAGCAGGACCGCGAAGATCGCGGCCGTCCAGGCGCCGAGGTAGGGGACGTAGCCGGCGATGAACGTGACGGCGACGATCGTCCCGACGAGCGGGATCCCGATGATCAGCGAGCCGACTCCGACGACGACGGCGCTGAAGACGGCGACGAGCGTCGTCCCCAGGAAGTAGCCGCGCATCGACGAGATCGTCCGGTCGGTGATGATCCGGGCGACCGGTGCCGGGACCCCGATGTGACGTTCGGTCCAGTTCCGGATCGCCGGCCCGTCCTTGAGCAGGAAGAAGAGGCTGAGGATCGTCATCGCAGCGAAGAAGGCGAGCGAAGACAGGGCGGCGAGGCCATGGACGACGCCACCGAGAAGCGCCGATACCGCGTCGGCAGCGCCCTGGCCGACGTCCTGCTTCGCCTGGTCGGCCTGACTCTGACCGGCGCCGGCGTCCTGGAGCCAGCCCGAAAGGGTGTCCTTGGCGTCGTCGAGGTGGCCGGTGATGCTGTCGGCCTCGCTGTCGATGCCGGCGACGACCATGACCCCGATCGCGACGGCGACGAGGACGACGCCGAGCATCAGGAGCAGCGCCCCGAGCGCGCGCGGGACGTGGTGTCCCTGCAGCCAGGCGACGAGCGGCGAGCCGACGACGGCGACGATCCCCGCCACGATCACCGGGACGGTGATCACCTGGGTCAGCGTCAGCAGCCAGACGAGGCCGCAGATCAGCAGCGTCACCCCGACGAGCAGCCACGCCATCAGCCCGATGTCGCGGAGCCAGCCGGGGACGTTGAAGACGCCGGACAGCTCGGCCGGGTCGATCTCGACGACCTGCTCCTCGGCCGGGGAGCCGGCGCCCTCGCCGGCGCCGTGCCGTCGCAGTCGGCCGCGGATCATGGCGCGAAAGCTAGCGCCGCGATCCGACGAATAGCCTCGGGCGGATGAGCGAGGGCGCCCGCAGGGCCAACACGTCGATCGCGGTCCTGTTCGCCGTCGGCTCGACCTGCTTCTTCGTCGGGCCGTTCCCCGGATACGTCCAGCTCGTCGGCTCGAGCGCCGACGGGATGACCTTCTTCGTCGGCTCGATCTTCTTCACCGCTGCGGCGCTGGTCCAGTTCCTGACGACGCGGCTGACCGGGGGCCGCGGCCCCGACTGGTGGGCGAGCGGCATCCAGTTCGCCGGCACGCTCTTCTTCAACATCAGCACGTTCGATGCGATGCAGGATGCGCTCGACACCCGGGCGACCGACCGGCTCGTCTGGACCCCCGACGTCTTCGGATCGATCTGCTTCCTCGTCTCGAGCGCGCTCGCCTACCGGTTGGCCAACGGCTCGTTCCTCGGCCGTCGCCGTCGCGACGGCCCGGAGCGGATCGCACTGGTCAACCTGCTCGGGAGCGTCGCGTTCGGGATCTCGGCCGTCGCCGCGTTCGTGGTCCCGTCGACCGGGAACGTCCTCAGCCTCGGTGCCGCGAACTTCACGACCGCCGTCGGGGCGGCCTGCTTCCTGGCCGGCTCGGTGCTGCTGCTCCCGGCGATCAGTAGCCGACGCCGGTCTTGACCTTCTTGCGCTCGTGCTTGCTGGCGCCGCCCTTCTTCGCGAGCGTCTCGCAGGCCTGGACGATGTCGTCGGCGAGAGTCCCGACGAGCTCGCGGCTCAGGTTCAGCTTGACCAGCGCCCGCAGCATCTTCACGTCGTCGGCGTTCTTGGGCATCGTGTAGGCGGGGAGCATCCAGCCGCGCTCGGCGGCGACCTGCCAGGCGATGTCGAACTCGTCGTAGGGGACGTCGGCGTCGTCGGCGATCCGGAAGGCGACGACGGGCAGCTGCTCGGCGTCGCCGCCGACGATCTCGAACGGGCCGACCTCGGCAAGGCGGCCGCCGAGGTACTGCGAGTTCTTCTTCATCACCTCCATCACGAAGGTGTAGCCGTCGTGACCGAAGCGGATCAGGTTGTAGTACTGGGCAAGGACCATCGCCGAGCCGGTCGAGAAGTTGAGGGTGAAGGTCGCGTCGGTCTTGCCGAGGTAGTTCTCGTAGAAGACGAGGTCCTCGGCGAGGTCGGCCTTCTCGCGGAAGATCAGCCAGCCGATGCCGGGATAGACCATCCCGAACTTGTGGCCGGAGACGTTGATCGAGCGCACCTGCTCGAGCCGGAAGTCCCAGGCGGTGTCGGGATAGATGAACGGCCAGACGAAGCCGCCGCTCGCGGCGTCCACGTGCATCGGGACGTCGACCCCGCGTTCGTCGCGCATGCGCACGAGGAGGTCGTTGATGCCCCCGATGTCGTCGGCGTGGCCGGTGAACGTCGTGCCGAGCACCGCGGCGACCCCGATCGTGTTCTCGTCCACGTGCGGTTCGACGTCCTCGGGCCCGATCGTGAACTTGTGGCTCTGGAGCGGGATGATGCGCGGCTCGACGTCGAAGTAGCGGCAGAACTTCTCCCACACGACGTGGACGTCGCCGCCGAACACGAGGTTCGGCCGGTCCGTCGCCTTGCCGGCCGCCTCGCGGC
>DATMCB010000293.1:0-3578 GCA_035558835.1 Solirubrobacterales bacterium | reverse complement strand
CTCGGCTCGGCGACCGGAGTGCCTTCGTCGTCGCCGGAGCCGCCGGCGATCAGGCCGAGGACTGCCGCCAGGGCGATCACCACGACCGCGACGGCGGCGAACATGATTCCGCGCCTCCGTTCCATCGCCTGCGAGGTTATTGGGCGATCAGGACTCGGCGGCGAGCTCGGCGTCGCGGTGGGCCGCCATGTCGGCTGCGAGCCGCGGGCCGCCGCTCCAGTGCGGCTTCGCGAACAGCATCTGGACGTCGCGGATTCGCGCCTCCGCGAAGCCGGCCTCGCTGAACGCCAGATAGAACTGCCAGGTCCGCCGGAAGCGGTCGTCGTAGCCGAGTTCCTCGAGCCGCTCGCTCGCCTCCTCGAAGCGCTCGCGCCAGGCACGCAGCGTCAGCACGTAGCTCGTCGAGATGTCTTCGAGGGCGATCGTCCGCAGGTCGGTCTCGCGGGCGATCGAGCTCTGGATCGACGCGACCGAGGGCAGGCAGCCGCCCGGGAAGACCACCTCGTTCGCGAAGCTCCGGGTCCGCTTTTCGAACTCGTAGGCGCCATCGTCCATGACGATCGCCTGCAGGAAGAACAGCCCGGCGGGGCCGAGCAGCCGCGAGCAGTCGCCGAAAAAGCGGTCGAACCACTCCCAGCCGACCGCCTCGATCATCTCCAGCGAGACGAGCTTGTCGTAGGTCCCGTCGAGGTCGCGGTAGTCGCTGCCGAGCACGGTGACCAGGTCCTCGAGGCCGGCCGCGGCGACCCGGGCCTCGGCGTACTCGCGCTGCTCGCGGGAGATCGTCGTCGTCGTCACCCGGCACCCCCGCGAGGAGGCGGCGTGGACGGCCATCCCGCCCCAGCCGGTGCCGATCTCGAGCAGGTGGTCGGCGGGCTTCAGCTCGAGCGCGTCGCAGATCCGCTCGAGGCGGATGTGCTGGGCGCGCTCGAGGCTTTCGGTGCCGGTCTCGAAGTAGGCGCTCGAGTACATCATCGCCTCGCGGTCGAGGAACAGCTCGAACATCTCGTTACCGAGGTCGTAGTGAGCGGCGATGTTCGTCCGGGCACCGCGGCGGGTGTTGAGCAGCCGCAGCGTCGCGAGCCGCTGGAACGGGACGAGCAGCGGCGCGATCCGGCGCCGCAGCGCGTCGCCCCGACCGATGTCACGGGCGGCGATCCGGAGCAGCGCCGGGAGGTCGTCGGTCTCCCAGAGCCGCTCCGCCCAGGTCTGCCCGAAGGCGATGCTCTTCGACCGTGCGATCCGGCGGTAGACGCGCGGGTCGTGGACCTCGACGCGGGCCCGGCGAGGGGCCGAGTCCGGCCCGAAGCGGCGCACCTCACCGCCGGGATAGCGCTCGTCGATCTCGATCGAGCCTGCCCGGATCCGGCGCAGAACCGCGTGGACGACGAGCCGCCACGGGTCTGCGCCCGGTCTCATCGCTCCGGGTCGGCCGGGGGGCTGAAGTACGGCGCGCCCTTGAGCTTCAGGCGAGCTGCGTTGAGGTAGATCCGCGCGATCGTCGAAGCCGTCATGGGCGGGTAGCGGAACAGTATCTGCCGCATCGAGGCCGGCGTGATCTCGCGGCGCTCGAGGGCGAGCGCGGCGGTGAAGACGGTGCGGCCGCGCTCGTCGCGGTTCGCGATCGAGACGGCGAGCCGCTCGCCGGGCGCGCTCGCGGCCACCTCGTAGGTCTGCTCGATCGGCATGAACGGCGAGACATGGAGGCGCTTGGCGAACTCGCCGCGCAACCCGTCCGGACCGGCGGCGAGCACGTAGCAGCGGCGGTCGCGCCAGGGCGTGTTGGTGACCTCGGCGATCAGCGCGTCGACGGAGCCGCCGTCGCCGTAGGCGAAGTAGAAGGCGACCGGGTTGAACCCGATCCCCCAGTATCGCGGGTTGGCGAGCATCATCACCGGGCCGGCGGGCCTGGAGCCGGTCCGCGCCGCGATCAGCTCGCGGGCGGCGACGTCGAGCGGCAGATCGTCGCCGTGGCCGCGCAGGTAGTCGCGACGGCGGTAGCGGGCGGGGGAGGGGCGGCGTGACGACCAGAGCGGGATCGGGTCGAGCAGCTCCGGCAGCGTCGCGACGTCGACGAGCGGCATGAAGACGCGGTAGCGGAACCCGTGTGCGACGGGCTCGCGGCGGCGGTGGGTGACCCAACCCTCGTAGATCGCCGATCTCGGCTGCGCCGAGGCCGACTCCGCGCCGGCGGCCGGCCGGGCTGCTGTCGCCGTCGCGCTCATGCCGCCTCGAGAAGTGGCTCGGGCCCGCGCTCGGCCGCCGTGCCCGCGGCCGTCGCCGTCGGCTCGAGGCCGGGCCCGCGCCCGCCGAGCGCCGCCGACACCCGGAGCGCCGACCAGGCGCCGTCCTCGTGGAAGCCCCAGCGCCAGTAGGCACCGCAGAAGTGGACCCGGTCGACGCCGCTGATCTCCTCCCAGCGCCGCTGCGCGCCGATCCCGGCCCGCGTGAAGACCGGATGGCTGTAGTCGATCTTCCGGATCACCCGCTCGGGATCGATGGCGCCGGTCCGGTTCAGCGTGACGAGGTAGCGGCGCGCGGATTCGAGCGACTGCAGGCGGTTCATGTCGTAGGTGACCGTAGTCCGTCCCGCCGGCTCGTCGGTCAGGTGGAAGTTCCAGCTCGCCCGGGCGCCCTGGCGCCGCGGCAGCAGGCTCGTGTCGGTGTGGAGGACCGCCTCGTTCGGCTGGTACGGGAAGGCGGCGAGCAGCTCCCGCTCGAGCCGGTTCGGCTCGGCGAGGGTCGCAAGCGCCTGGTCGGCGTGACAGGCGAAGACGACCTCGTCGAAGCGTTCCTCGCCGTCGTCGTGGTTCACCCCGACGCCGGATCCGGACAGCCGGCGCACGCGGCGGACCGGCGTGCGCCGCCGGATCCGGCTCGCGAACGGCGCGGTCAACGCGTCGACATAGCGGCGCGAGCCTCCCGGGATCGTCCGCCAGGCAGGCCGGTTGCGGACCTGCAGGACCCCGTGGTTGTCGAAGAAGGCGGCCAGGAACGAAGCCGGGAAGCTCCACATCTGATCGGGGTCCGCCGACCAGACGGCCGCGACCTGGGGAACGATCAGGCGGTCGACGAAGTAGTCCGAGTAGCGGCCATCGGCCAGGAACTCGCCCAGCGACGGTCCGTCGCCGGCGCTGCCGCCGGGGCCGACGAGGTCGCGGACCTCGCGGTTGAAGCGGAGCAGGTCGGAGAGCATGCGGATGAACCGCGGATCGACGAGGTGGCGGCGCCGGGCGAAGATGCCGCGAGCGCCCCGTGCCGCCCACTCGAACCCGCCGCGGCCGTCGGAGACGCCGAAGCTCATGTTCGCCGGCTGGCTGGGAACGCCGAGCTCGGCGAGCATCCGCTCGAAGCTCGGGTAGTTGCGATCGTTGAAGACGATGAAGCCGGTGTCGACGTCGTGCGTTTCCTCATCGGTGTCGACGCGAATCGTGTTGGTGTGTCCGCCGGCGTACGACCCCGCCTCAAACACCACGACGTCGTGCCTGCGCGACAGCAGGTAGGCCGTGACCAGGCCGGACACACCGGCGCCGACGATCGCGATCCTCATCGGGGTTGGCCGCCTTGCGATCCGGTCA
>DATMCB010000292.1:0-3178 GCA_035558835.1 Solirubrobacterales bacterium | reverse complement strand
TCCGCGCCCTCGCCGCGGACGTCTATCGCTCCTGCGGTTGCACCGGCCTCGCGCGCTGCGACTTCTTCGTCATGGACGACGGCGAGGTCCTCGTCAACGAGCTCAACACGATCCCCGGGTTCACCGAGACGAGCGTCTTCTCGAAGCTCTTCGAGGCGACCGGCGTCGCCTATCCGGACCTCTGCGATCGCCTCGTGGACCTGGCGCTGGAGCGGTACGAGAGCGAGCGGTCCTACAGGTACTAGCTGCCAACGGCCGGGCCGGCGGCGGTGCCCCGGGACCTATTGCAGCAACTGCGACGGAAAGCGCGGTCCCGGGTCACCGCCACCGGCCCGGCCTCGGGGGATACGCAAACCGAGGCCCGGTGCTCACTGCCCCCGGGCCGCGTGCGGGCTCAGCTCAACAGGCGGATGTCGGCGATCTCGGCGGGGGTGCCGTCCTCGACGGCGGTGATCCAGATCAGGAAGAAGCGGTTCGGCTCGCTGGTGTTGAGGTCGATGACCTGGCGCTTGTCCTCGGCGGTCAGCTCTCCGGTCAGCGGATCGCCCCAGCCGGCGAGGTCGGTCGGCGCCGACTTCAGGTCGGAGCCGTAGACCTCGAAGGTCCAGCCCCCGCCGCCGGTCTTCAGCGCCATCTGGCTCGGCGTCACCGAGTCGCCGGCATCGACGTAGAGGCCGACGCCGTCCTTGAGGCCGGTCAGGCCGGTCGTGTAGTCCTCGGTCGTCCACGCGGTCGAGGGGATGCCGTCGATCGCGAGCTCGGTCTCCTCGGAGTGCTCCTCGCCATCGCCCCCGGAGCTCTCCGGATCGAAGTCGGTGGCCGACTGGATCGTGATCGGGGTCCCGCCGGCGCTCTCCGGCGGCGCCACCTTCGACGGCCCCTTGTCGCCACTGAGCGCCGCGATCCCGATCGCCGCGGCTGCGGCGGCGACGAGCAGGAGGACGCCGGCCCAGGAGATCCGCCGCCGGGTGAGGATCCGCCGGCGCTTCTCGGGAACCGAGTCGAGGACCGACGTCGCCTCGCCGGTCGCGCCGCCGGCGCGCGACACCTCGACCTCGAGGGCGTGCTCGAGGTCGGCCAGGAAGTCGTTCATGTCGCGGTAGCGGTCCTGGGGGTCCTTCGCGGTCGCCCGCTCGACCGCCGCCGCGAGCACCGCCGAGGCATCGGGGCGGCGACGCTGGACGTTCGGGACCGTCTCGTTGACGTGCTTCATCGCGACGCCGACCTGGGTCTCCGCCTTGAACGGGACCTCGCCGGTCAGCATCTCGTAGAGGAGAATTCCGAGCGAGTAGACGTCGGTGCGGGCGTCGATCTCCTTGCCCATCGCCTGCTCGGGGGAGACGTAGTCGGTGGTCCCGAGCACCCGGCCGGTCGCGGTCAGCCCGTGCGACTCGAGCGACAGGGCGATCCCGAAGTCGGTGATCTTCGCCCGCCCCTCGGGGTCGATGAGGACGTTCTGCGGCTTCACGTCACGGTGGATCAGCCGGGCCTGGTGCGCCGCCTGCAGGCCGCGGCCGATCTCGATCGCGTACGCCGTCGCCTCGTCGGTCGGCAGCCTCCCCTCGGCCGAGATCCGCTGCTTCAGCGTCTCCCCGGGCACGTACTCGAAGACGATGAACGGGCGCCCGCCCTCCTCGCCGGCGTCGATCACCCCGACGAGGTTCGGGTGCGAGAGTTGCGCGACCGCGCGCGCCTCGCGGCGGAAGCGCTCGAGCTGGTCCTCCTGGTCGGAGATCTCGCCGTGCAGGACCTTGATCGCCACGTGGCGCCCGAGCGTCTCGTCGACGGCCAGGTAGACGGTGGACATCCCGCCGCTGCCGAGCTTCGACTCCAGCCGGTAGCGGCCGGAGAGCATCGTTCCGATCATCGTGCTGCTCAACGGATCGGTCGCGGGGGAGCGGGCGCGGTCATTACCACGACCTATTCTGGCCGAACGCCGCGCCGGGAACCAGAATCCAGCGGCGCCGACAAGAAGCTTGCGTGCGAGCGGAGCTGATTCCCGGCCGCCGATGACTGAAAACTCGCGAAACCGGGTAGTGGCAGGGCTTGTGGGGACCGCCCGGGTATAGCGGCCTACCGGCGACTACCCGCGGCTGACGACCCCGGCCCGGTCGGTCACCGTGCCGATCCGACGCGCCGCCGGGTAGTGGGCGCGGAGCAGGACGAGGGCCGCGTCGAGGTCGGCCTCGGGGACGGTCACGCAGAAGCCGCAACCCATGTTGAAGACCTCGTGCATCTCGCCGTCGCCGATCCCGCCCTCGGCGGCGATCAGCTCGAAGACGGGCGGGACCGGCAGCGGCTCGGAGATCTCGTAGCCGACCCCCCGGCCGAGCCGCAGCAGGTTGTTGAGCCCGTCGCCGGTGATGTGGGCGAGGCCGCGGACGTCGACATCGGAGTCGAGCAGCTCGAGGATCGGGCGGACGTAGATCTCGGTCGGCTCGAGGAGGACGTCGCCGAGCGGGCGGCCGAGCCGCTCGTCGTCGAGCGCGATCCCCTCGAGCGCCTTGCGGGCGAGCGTGTAGCCGTTCGAGTGCAGGCCCGAGCTCGGCAGGCCGATCACCGCATCGCCGGGCGCGATCGCGGCTCCGGTGACGATCGCGTCGAGATCGACGATCCCGATCGCGCTGCCGGCCAGCTCGAGCCCGTTGACGACGTCGCCGACCTGGGCGATCTCGCCGCCCGGGATCTCGATCCCGGCGATCTCGGCGCCGCGCCGCAGGCCCTCCCCGATCGCGCCGCTGAGCTCCGGGTCGGCGGTCGGGCAGAGGATGAAGTCGACCAGAGCGATCGGCTCGGCACCGACGCAGATCAGGTCGTTGACGTTCATCGCGATGCAGTCGATCCCGATCGTCTCGAGCCGCCCGAGTCGCTCGGCGACGACCATCTTCGTGCCGACCCCGTCGGTCCCGAACGCGATCCCGGTGGTTGCGTCGATGCGGAGGACGCTCGCGTAGTGGCCGGGGAGCGGCACGACCCGCGAGGGCTTGCCGGTGTCGATCTTCCCGAGGTGGGCGACGAGCGCTGCAACCGACGCATCGGCGCCGCTCTGGCTGACCCCGGCCTCGGTGTAGGCGTCCTGGCTCATCGACGCGGCTGATTCAACCGCACCCGACGGTCAGGAGCGGCGGCGGGACTCGGCGAGGATCAGCGCCGCGAGCCCGGTCCGGTAGGCGGCGTA
>DATMCB010000291.1:0-2532 GCA_035558835.1 Solirubrobacterales bacterium | reverse complement strand
TCTCAGCCGCCGCCAGTGACGCGACGCGATAATCAGCACGTGGAAAGCAGGGATCAGCCACCGGGTCCAGCCGTCCGTACCGCGCTGCCGGGACCGCGATCACGAGCCCTGCTCGAGGCTGGTCGGCCGTTCCTCTACCAGGGCCTCGGCGACGATCTCGCCCCGCTCGTCCTCGACTGCAAGAGCGGCTACACGGCGACCGACGTCGACGGCAACGTCTTCTTCGACCTCGCCTCGGCCTCGGCATCGGTGCCGCTCGGCGCCGGTCGCGAAGACCTGATCGAGCCGGCGGTCGCGGCGATCCGCCGGATCGGCAACGAGGACAGCCACGCGCTCGCCTCGCCGGGCATGTTCGAGCTCGCCCGCCGCCTCGTCGATCTGGCACCGCGCTCGATCGACCGGGTCGACATCGCCCTGAACGGGACCGAAGCGGTCGAGACCGCCGTCCGGCTGATGCGCCGCGCGACCGGACGTCCGCTCGTCGTCGGCTTCCACGGCAGCTACCACGGCGAATCGACGGCGACGGCGACGCTCGGCGCCGAGATCCACGGGATCAGCGCCGGCGACCGGGCGCTCGGGACCGGCTTCGTGCACGTCCCGTTCCCGAACCCCTACCGGACGCCGTTCGCATCACCGCGTGCGGGCGGCAGCGGGGACGCCACCGTCGACTACATCCGCGACGAGCTTCTCTTCCACGTCGTCGATCCCGCGCTCGTCGCCGGTGTCGTCATCGAGCCGATCCTCGGCTCCGGCGGCTGCATCGTCCCGCCCGACGCGTTCTGGCCGGCGCTGACGGCGCTCTGTGCCGAGCACGGCTGGCTGCTCTGCGCCGACGAGGTGAAGACGGGGATGGGGCGGGGCGGGACGATGCTCGCGGTCGACCGCTGGTCGGTCGAGCCCGACCTGATCTGCATGGGCAAGGCGCTCGGCGGCGGCGTGATGCCGATCGGCGCCGTGCTCGGCAGCGAGCGGGTGCTTGGCGACGTCGACGACCTCAGCACCGGCAGCACCTGGTCGTGGCTGGCGGGGTCGGTGGCGGCGGCGCTGGCGACGCTCGACGCCTACGAGCGCGAGGACGTCCTCGGCAACGTCGCCACGCTCGAGGCGCTGGCGGCGAAACGGCTTGGCGCCCTCGCCGCCCGCCACGAACGAATCGGCGATGTCCGCGCGGTCGGCTGCTTCCTGGCTATCGAGTTCGTCCGCGATCCCGTCAGCAAGGAGCGCGACCTCGTTCTCCAGGACGCCGTTGCCCGGGCCGCGCTCGAGCGCGGCATCCTCGCCGACTCGAGCACGACGTCGCTGAACCTGCAGCCCTCGCTTCTGATGCCGCCGGAGGCGCTCGACGTCGCGCTCGGGATCGTGGCCGATGCGGTCGACGAGACGATCGCCGGCGAGGGCGCGCGATGAGCCCGACCCTCGCCGCCGAGCTCCGCGACGAGCTCGCGGCGCTGCGCGCCGACGGGGCGCTGAAGGAGATGCGCGAGATCGCCTCGCCGCAGGGCCCGGAGATCCGCTTCGCCGGCGGTGAGGAGGCGATCTGCCTGTGCTCCAACGACTACCTCGGGCTCGCCTCCGACCCGGCCGTCGTCGAGGCCGCCGCCGCGGGGCTGCGCGAATACGGCGCCGGGACCGCCTCGGTCCGCTTCATCTGCGGCCTCTTCACCCCGCACCTCGAGCTCGAGCGCGACCTCGCGGCCTTCCTCGGCACCGAGCGGGCGGTCTCCTACGTCTCCTGCTGGAACGCGAACCAGGCCCTGCTCGACACGCTCTGCGACGAGCGGACCTGGGTCCTCTCCGACGAGCTCAACCACGCGTCGATCATCGACGGGATCAGGCTCGCGCGGCCTGCCGGCAAGGGCGTCTACGCGCACGCCGACCTCGCCGCGCTCGAGCGCGAGCTCGACCGTGTTCCCGTCGGCGCCCGCTGTCTCGTCGTCACCGACGGTGTCTTCAGCATGGAGGGCGACCTGGCGCCGTTGCCGGGGATCGTCGCTCTCTGCGAGGCGCGCGGTGCGACGCTGATCGTCGACGACTCGCACGGCCTCGGCGTCCTCGGCCCGAGCGGGCGCGGCACCGCCGGGCACTTCGGCGTCGCCGACCGCGTCGACATCGTCACCGGGACGCTCGGCAAGGCGCTCGGCGGCGCCGCCGGCGGCTTCGTCGCCGGCCCGGCCGAGGTCTGCGAGATCCTCGAGCAGCGCTCCCGCCCGCAGCTCTTCTCGAACGGTCTGCCGCCCTCGGTCGCCTGCGGCGCCCGGGCGGCGCTCGCGGCGCTACGTGACGACCCCGCCCGGCTCCGCCGTCTCCACGCCAACGTCGCCCGCTTCCGCGCCGGAGCCGAGGCCGCGGGGCTGCGGCCGCTGGACGGTGCGAGCGCGATCGTGCCGATCGTCGTCGGCGAGACCCGCGACGCGATCGCGATCAGCGAGGCGCTCCTCGAACGCGGCGTCTTCGCGATCGGCTTCGGCTACCCGGTCGTACCGGAGGGCACCGCCCGGGTCCGCGTCCAGCTCTCGGCGGCGCTCAGCGACG
>DATMCB010000290.1:0-3614 GCA_035558835.1 Solirubrobacterales bacterium | reverse complement strand
GTAGCCGCCGCTCTCGGCCTCGCTCTCGGCGAAGGCGATCGTGCCGTCCTTGGCGGCACGGATCGGCGTTCCCGCCGGCACGGCGATGTCGACGCCTTCGTGGGGGCGGCCCCAGCGCATCCCGAAGCCGGAGACGACCGGCCCGTTGACGGGCCAGATGAAGCCGGCGGAGCCGCCCTGGATCGGGCCGGCCGGCAGCGCCGAGACCCCGCTCGCCGCCGCGAGCTTCTCCTGGATCTTCTTCTGGATGTCGCTGACGTCGCCCTCGAGGTGATCGACGTGGCCCTTGATCCGCGACAGCGCCTGCCTGCTGCGGCCGCGGGCCCGGTCGAGCTGGGCCTCGCGGGCCTCGAGCTCCTGGCGGGTCCGCTCGAGCTCGGCCTTCTTGGCGGCGATCGAGTCGCGCGTGGCCCGGACGCGGTCGACGGTCTCACGGGTGTCGTCGCGAAGCTCGCGGACGCGGCCGACGATCTCGGAGTTGCGGTCCTGGATCCGCTGCAGGTACTCGTAACGGCCGAGAGCGTCGTCGAAGCCATCCGACTCGAGCACGATCGAGATCGCGGTCGGGTCGTCGGCCTTGTAGATGTCGACGAGCCGGTCCTCGAGCGCCTTCACGGTCCGGTCGAGCCGCTCGCGGAGGATCCGCAGGTCGTGCTGCTCGGCGGCGAGCTCGGCTTCGGCCTGATCGAGCTCCTGCTGGACCGCGGCCTCGCGTGTCCGCAGTGCCGCAACCTCGCCGGTGAGCTGGTCGATCTGCGCGTTGTAGCGCGAGATCTCGGTCGTCAGGACTCCCTTCTTCTGCTTTGCCTGATCGAGCTCGGACTGCTTGGCGTCGAGCTTCTCGTTCAGGTCCTCGGCGGGGGCGCGGGCGACCAGCGCGAGGCCGACCACGAGGGCGGCGAGAGCGACGGCGATGACCGCCACGCCCCTGCGGGGGGCGCTGCGCATGTCCTGGATCGGGCCTGCCATGGGACTCGGAGGCGGGCGCCAATGTAGCAGCGGGAACGCCCTTTGTGAGCATTCCCTAACACGTTTGTCGGCCGCTGCAACCGGCTTTGCAGCGCGCAATCGCGCTTGCAGGGGCGTCCGGCGGGACGCCTTTTCTCAGGCGAGCGCCGGCTCCGGCTCGGCGGCCGGCTCGGCGCTCGCGAGCGCCGCCTGCGCCTCCTCGAGGCGCTCGCGGTACTCGGCCACCTGCATCCGCGAGATGACCAGACGCTGGACCTGGGCGGTGCCCTCGAAGAGCTGGAAGATCTTCGCGTCGCGGAACCACTTCTCGAGCGGCGAGGAGGCCGCCGCCGGACCGACGAGATCGATCAGGCGGGTCGTCGCCCACATCGTCACGTCGCCGGCCTTGAGCTTCGACATCGAGCCCTGGCCGCCGGCGAGCGGAACCCCGTTGCGGCCCATCCACGACGCCCGCTGGCAGAGCAGCCGTGCGGCATCGATCTCCGTCGCCACGTCGGCGAGGACCTGCTGGACGTGCTGACGCTCGAGCGCCGGCCGCCCGGCGGTCGAGCTCTCGTCGAGCGCGAGCTCGATCGGGTCGGAGATCTGACCGTCGCCGAGCAGGAACTCGAGCGTCCACTCGTAGGCCGCCTGCGCGATCCCGATCGCCGAGATGCCGACGATCGGCCGGGTCAGCTCGAACGTCGCGAGCGCGTTCGAAGCGCGGCCGCTGCTCTCGCCGGAGCGGGCGCGCTCGAGCTTGCGATCGAGCTTGTCGAGGCCGCCGAGCAGGTACTCGACCGGAATCCGGCAGTCCTCGAAGACGAGCTCTGACGTCTGCGAGGCGCGGATGCCGAGCTTGCTCTCCTTCTTGCCCATCCGCAGGCCGGGGGTATCCCTGGGGACGATGAACGAGGCCTGCCCGCGATGGCCGAGGCTCGGATCGACGGTGGCGACGACGACGTTGACGTCGGCGATGCCGCCGTTGGTGATGAAGACCTTGGTGCCGTTCAGGACCCACTCGTCGCCGTCGCGGCGCGCCGTCGTCCGCAGGCTCTTGACGTCGGAGCCCGCCTGCGGCTCGGTCACCGCGTAGGCGCCGAGCTTGATCTCGTCGCCGACGCCGAGGCACTGCGGCACCCACTCGGCGATCTGCTCGGGCGTCCCCGACGCAGCGACGCCGGCGGCGGCGAGGCCGGAGCCGTTGATCGCCAGGGCGATCCCGGCGCAGCCCCAGTGCATCTCCTCGGAATGGATCAGGCCGAGCTGGCCGTCGGCGTCGGAGGCGGTGTACTGCATCACCTCGAGGCCGCTGAGGCCCTGCTCGCGAGCCGCCCTCATCACCTCCCAGGGAACGCTCTCATCGGCGTCGTGGACCGGCGCCGCCGGCCGGATGACGTCGCGGGCGAAGTCCCTGCAGCGCTGCTTGAAGGCGAGCTGCTCGTCGTTGAGGGCGAAGTTCATCGTCGTCTCCCTGGCGGTCGCGGACCCGGCCGGCCGCCGGGAGCCGTTGATTGACTGGTCAGTCAACCAGTTTACAGGGCCTCGGCGCGGCAGCCGCGGAGTACGCAAGACTCCCGCCCCCATGACTTCGCTGCCCTCGCCGCTGCCGCCGTCGCTGTGGTCGGACACCGCCCGCCGCGTCGCCGCGGTGATCGCGCTGCTGGCGCTGGCGGGAATCGGCTTCGGCATCGGCTACCTCGTCTTCGACGACTCCGGCGACGACGTCGCTCCGGGGCCGACTCAGGTGATCGCCGGCACCGGACAGCCGGCCGACGCCGGTCCCGCCTTCCCGCAGCAGGCGACCCGCAATACGACCCGGGCCGGCGGCGCCGACCCGGTCGCCGACGCGGCAGGCGTCGCCCTGGCGACCTACCCCACCCAGGGCGGGGTCGGCGCGACCGCGGCGGTGACGATCGCCCCCGCCGACAACTGGCAGCAGGCACTCGCGGCAGCGCCGCTCGTCGCGACCCCGATCGGGACTCCGATCCTGCTCAGCAACCAGGGGGAGGTGCCGCAGGAGACCACGGACGCGCTCACCGCGCTCTCACCGAAGGGCCTCGAGAAGGCCGCCGGCACGCAGGCCTACGTGATCGGGGACGTCGCCGTGCCCGACGGCCTGAAGGTCAGCCCGGTCGCCGGCAGCGACCCGGCCGACATCGCCGACGCGATCGACGGCGAGCGCGAGAAGCTGACCGGCGAGAAAGACCCCGGCCACATCCTCGTCGTCAGCTCGACCGACTCGAGCCTGGCGATGCCGGCGGCGGCCTGGGCAGCGCGCTCCGGCGACCCGATCCTGTTCGCCGACGGCGATCAGGTCGCGAAGGGGACGATGAACGTCGTCCGCCGCCACCCCGACACGCCGGTGTTCGTGCTCGGTCCCGAGTCGGCGATCTCGGACAAGGCCCTGAAGAAGCTCGACGCGACCAGGGTCGGCGCCGAGGATCCGGTCGACAACGCGATCGAGTTCGCCCGATTCACCGACGGCGACTTCGGCTGGAACATCAACGACCCCGGGCACGGCTTCGCGATCGCCAACATCGACCGGCCGCTCGATGCCGTCGCTGCCGCTCCACTCGCCGCCACCGGCGGCAGCCCGGGCCCGCTGCTTCTCACCGACACCGCGGCGTCGGTACCGCCCGCCCTCGAGAGCTTCCTCAGCGACA
>DATMCB010000289.1:0-2229 GCA_035558835.1 Solirubrobacterales bacterium | reverse complement strand
CGCCGAGTCCGCGGGCGCCGACGAGCGCGAACGGCGCGTAGAGAAGGGCTGAGACCTTGACCGCGGCGGCGACCACGAACCCGGCGCCGGCGGTCGCAGGCCGCATGCTCAGAGCCGCCGCCACGGCCGCCATCGCGATCGCGGCCATCAGTCCGTCGTTGTGGGCGCCGCCGACGAGGTGGACGAGGACGATCGGGTTGAGCGCGACGAACGCCACCGCGGTCGCCGGCGCGACGCCGCGGAGCGCCGCGAGCCGAGCGACGATCGCCGCCAGCGCCGCGATCGCGAGCCCCGCGACGACCTTCAGCGACCAGAGCGCGACCGGGACCGCGACGAGGCCGAGCGGATAGCTCGCGAGCGTGAAGACTGGCCCGTAGACGGAGACGGCGCCGCGGTAGTCGATCACCCGGATCGCCGCGTCGTCGCCGGGGAGGAGCTCGGCCGGCGAGTGCGTGTAGGGGTTGAGACCGTGCTCGGCGCCGAGCCGCGCGTAGGAGATGTAGCTGAAGACGTCGAGCGACAGCAGCGGTGGCGCCAGCACGAAGAGGACGATCAGGAGCGCCGCGACCGCCGCCGTCCGGCGGAGCCCGAGGTCGCGGCTGAGCAGGAGCAGTGCGATCCAGAGGCCGATCGCCAGCCAGAGCAGGCAGAGGTAGACCATCGGCCGGTCCACGAAGCCCTCTCCGAAGACGCCGAACACCCAGCCCGGATCGGGTCCCGGCGTGTTGCCGGCTACGAGCTCGCCGCCGGCCAGCGCGAGCGGGACCGAGACGGCGACGAGCGCCGCCGCCACGACGATCGCGATCAGCCGCCGACGCGGTGCCGCGGTGGCCGCCCCTGGGCTGGTCCGGGTCTCCTCCATCGGCTCGGTGAGAATGTATTCGTGCCCGCCCCCTACCGCGCCTGCCTGATCGATGCGCTCGGGACAATGGTCCGGCTGCTGCCGCCATGGCTGCACCTCGACCCGTCCGTGGCCGCCGGCGCCGGCGCCGACCGTGTCGAGCGCGCGTTTCGCGCCGAGATGTCGTTCTACGCGGCAAACGCGCAGCGCGGCCGCGACGCCGCCTCGCTGGCGAAGCTCCGCGAAGAGTCGGCGGCGATCCTCGCCGACGGCCTCGGCCGCCCGGTCAGCGTCGCGGCGATGATGGACGCGATCCGGTTCGAGCCCTACCCGGACGCGCTGCCGGCCCTCACCGCCCTCCGCGAGCGCGGCTTGCGGACGGTCTGCATCTCGAACTGGGACTACGAGCTCGACCTCGTCCTCGAGCGGATCGGCCTCGCCGAGGCGCTCGACGGAATCGTCACCTCCGCCGCCGCCGGCGCCCGCAAGCCCGACCCGGCGATCTTCGCGACCGCACTCGCGGTCGCCGGCTGCGAGGCGGGCGAGGCGATCCACGTCGGCGACAGCGACGAGGACGTCGCCGGGGCCCGCGCGGCGGGCATCGACGTGGTCAGGATCGACCGCGAGGGCGGCGCCGACGTATCCTCGCTCGCCGAGATCGTGGAACGGATGGAGCCGGAAGGCAGATGAGCGACGGCGAGCGCGGCGACGAGCCGCAACGCGACCCGGTCGGCTCGACGCCGCCGCCGACCGGCGAGCAGCCCGACCGCGCCGCGAAGGGCGGACGCTTCCTGACCCGCTACGCCGGGCTGCCCGAGGTCGGCTGGGGCGGCGGCATGGTCGCTCTCGGCGTCCTGATCGCCGCCGGGACGATGCTCGCCGGGACGATCTTCGTCGCGATCTTCGACCCGTCGCTGGAGACGTCGGCAGCCCGCAACGCCGCCCAGCTCGTCGTCGCGATGAGCCTGATCGGCACCGCCCTCGGATTCGCGCTCTTCGACTCCCGCGGCGCGGTCAAGGAGGCGTTCGGAAAGCTCGGGCTCGGCGGCCGGATCGCGGTCGGGGCGATCGGGCTGGCGCTGCTCGCCTGGCTGGCCTACATCATCTTCGCCGGCTTCCTGGCGCCGCTCCTGCAGCCCGACCAGGAGGACGTCACCCGCGAGCTCGACACGAACAAGGACGAGCTCGGCAGCGTCGCCGTCGCCGCCTTCCTGATCGTGATCGCCGCGCCGGTCTCCGAGGAGCTGTTCTTCCGCGGCTTCATGTTCAGCGGCCTCCGGCGGTCGATGTCGCTGTTTCCGGCGGCGGCGATCTCGGCCGTGGTCTGGGGCGCCCTCCACCTCGGCGCCGGCAACATCGGGGTAGCGATCCAGCTGGCCGTCTTCGGC
>DATMCB010000288.1:0-12114 GCA_035558835.1 Solirubrobacterales bacterium | reverse complement strand
GACGGGTCGGGCGCACCGTGAAGATCGCGGGCGAGCCGCGCAGGCCGAGTGGCACCCTCGGCGGCTCCGGGATCGGCCCATCGCGCCAGGTGTCGAGCAGATGGACGATCTCGCCGTGGCGCTCGCGGCGAACCAGCACATGGAGCTCGTCGCCCCCCGCGACGACCGTCGAGCCGCGCGGCAGCACGGCCTGGCCGTCGCGGACGATGACGCTGACGAGCGCCTGTCGCGGCAGTCCGAGCTCCTTGACCATCCGGCCGTCGGCAGCGTCGCCGGGCGCGATCCGGATTGCGAGGACGTCGCCGCCGAGCTCCTGGATCATCCCCGTCTCGACGACCGGCTCGGGCAGCGCCGCCTCGCCGGTCGTCAGGCCGAGCCGCTGGGCGAGCGGCTCGAACGTGAATCCCTGCAGCAGCGTCGAGATGACGACGACGAAGAAGATGTCGTTGAAGAGCAGGCCGCTGCCCTCGACGCCGGCGATCACGGGTAACGTCGCGAGCCAGATCGGCACGGCCCCGCGCAGCCCCGCCCAGCTCAGCATCACCCGCTCGCGGAAGCGGTAGCGCTCGACCAGGGTCGCGACGAGGGTGGCGATCGGGCGGGCGACGAAGATCAGCGCCAGCGCCAGCGCCGTCCCCTGCAGCGCTACGTCGGCGAGCTGGCTCGGGAAGACGAGCAGTCCGAGCAGGAAGAACAGCGAGATCTGCGCTACCCAGCTCAGTCCCTGGTGGAAGGCGGTGACCGTGCGCTGCGCGGGGACGATCCCGGTGCCCAGCGTGAGTCCTGTCAGGTAGACCGCGAGGAAGCCGGACCCGTGGCTGATGTCGGCGAGGCCGAACGCGAGAGCCGCCGCCGCGATCGATGCGACCGGGTAGAGGCCCGGGGTCGGGAAGTCGAGTCGTACGAACGCCCAGCGGGCGCCGATTCCGACGAGCGCTCCGACGGCGGCGCCGATGACGAGCTCCCCGGCGAAGCCGAGCACCATGTCCTCGATCCCGTAGCCGGGGTCCTCGAGCAGCGAGATGAATCCGGTGACGAGCAGCACCGCGACCGGGTCGTTGAGGCCGGACTCGCCCTCGAGCGTCCGCGCGACCCGCCGGCGCAGCGTCGAGCCGCGCAGCACCGCGAAGATCGCCGCCGAGTCGGTTGCGGCGATCGCCGCGCCGACGATCAGGGACTCGAGGGTGCCGAGGTCGAACAGCAGGCCGGCCGCGACCGCGGCGATCGCGGCGGTCAGGACCGTTCCGACGATCGCCAGCGAGATCGCCGGCTTCAGGACCGGGCGGATCTCGTCCCAGCCGGCCGACAACCCGCCCTCGAAGAGGATCAGGACGATGCCGATCGTGCCCAGCGTCCGGGTCAGCTCGACGTCATCGAAGTGGACGCCGCCGGGGCCGTCGCTGCCGACGAGCATGCCGAGGCCGAGGAAGAGGATCAGCCCGGGCACCCTGACCCGGTCGGCGACCATCGCCGCGGCGATCCCGGCACCGAGCAGCAGGCCTCCGATGAGGATCAGCTCGGCATCGCTCAAGGGAGTGTCGCTCCAGGGTCGGGGGCGGCGGAGGGGGAGGATAATCGGCGCGGTCGCAGCCGCGGCGAGCGGCCCTGTGAATCACGGTCCGGGGGCGCTAGGATGCCGTTGACTGACTAGTCAATCAACGTCTTGCAGGAGCGCTTCAGCCATGAGCCGGAACGTCGCCACCGGACAGCCAACGCCGATGAGCAGGGCGCTCGAGCTCGCCGCCGCCGGCCGCGGGGCGGTCAGCCCGAATCCGCTCGTCGGCGCGGTCATCGTCGCGCCCGGCGGTGAGACGCTCGGCGAGGGCCATCACGCCGAGCTCGGCGGCCTCCACGCCGAGACGGCGGCGCTCGCCGACGCGCGCGGGCGTGGCGCCGACCCGGCCGGCGCGACGATGTTCGTGACCCTCGAGCCGTGCGCACACGAGGGCCGCCAGCCGCCGTGCACCGACGCGATCCTCGCCGCCGGCATCGCCCGGGTCGTCGTCGGCTCCGACGATCCGAGCGCGAAGGCGAGCGGCCGCGGCCCCGGAATCCTCCGCGACGGCGGCGTCGAGGTCGCCTGGGCCGAGGGCGGCGAGGCGGCGGCGGCGCGGCTCCTCAACCAGCCCTTCCGAAAGCACGCCCGGACGGGGCGACCGCTCGTCGCCCTCAAGGCAGCCCTGAGCCTCGACGGCAGGACCGCGACGGCGACCGGCGACTCGAAGTGGATCTCCGGCGAGGAGTCCCGCGAGCGGGTGCACCGCTGGCGGGCGGAATCCGACGCGGTGGCCGTCGGCATCGACACAGCGCTCGGCGACGACGCGCTGCTGACCGCGCGCGGGGTCGACGCTCGCCGCCAGCCGCGGCGGGTGGTCTTCGATTCGACGGCGCGGCTGCCGCTCGGCTCGCAGCTCGTTCGCACCGTCGCCGAGGCGGAAGTCGTCGTGATCGCCGGCCCGGAGGCGCCGCGGGAGCGGCTCGCGGCGCTCGCCGACGCGGGAGTCAGCGTCCACGTCTGCCCGGGCGAAGGCCCGGAGCGGGTCGGAGCCGCGCTGGACCTGCTCGGCGAGCAGGGGGTGACGAGCGTGCTGCTCGAGGGCGGCGCGACCCTCGCGGGCGCCTTCCGTGACGCCGGCGAGCTCGACGAGATGCGGCTCTTCTACGCTCCGCTCGTGCTCGGCGGCGACGATGCGAGGCCACTGATCGGCGGAGCCGGCTCGGAACGGGTCGACGGTGCGGAGCGGGCGCTGGCGGTCAGCTGGGAGCCGAGCGGCGTGGACATGCTCGCGCGCGTCCGGTTGCGGGAGTGGTGAGATGTTCACGGGCCTGATCAGCGAGATCGGAACGGTCGAGTCGATCGAGCGCGGCGACTCCGGAGCGCGGCTGCGGATCGCCGCCGGGCTCGGCGCCGGTCTCGAGCCCGGCGATTCGGTCAGCGTCGCGGGGGCCTGTCTGACCGCGGTCGATCCCGCCCCCGGCGGGTTCGCCGCCGACGTCATGAACCAGACCCTGGAGCTGACCGCGCTCGGCCGGCTCGCGCCCGGCTCCGCCGTCAACCTCGAGCCCGCGGTTCGCGCCTCCGACCGCCTCGGCGGGCACATCGTCCAGGGCCATGTCGATGCCACCGGCACCGTCGTCGGCGTCGCCGAGGACGGCTTCGCCCGCCGGGTCAGGATCGAGCTTCCCGCCGGGCTCGAGCGCTACGTCGTCGAGCGCGGTTCGATCGCGCTGAACGGGGTCAGCCTCACGGTCGCCGACACCGAGGGGCGTATCGTCGAGGTCTCGCTGATCCCCGAGACGCTCGAGCGGACGACGTTCGGCACGGTCGCCGCCGGCGACCCGGTCAACGTCGAGGTCGATGTCATCGCTCGGCACGCCGAGCGTCTCCTGCAAGGTTTCGAGGTGAGCGATGGAAAGTGAAGAGACGACAATGGCCCGAAGCGCATCGAAAGCCCCGTTCACGACGATCGACGAGGCGATCGAGGAGATCCGGCGGGGCCGGATGGTCGTCGTCTGCGACGACGAGGACCGGGAGAACGAGGGCGACCTGGTCATGGCCGCCCAGTTCGCGACGCCCGAGGCGGTCAACTTCATGGCCACTCACGGCCGCGGCCTGATCTGCCTGGCGCTGACCGCGCAACGCTGCGACCAGCTCGACCTCAACCTGATGGCGGCGAAGAACGAGGCGCCCCTGCAGACTGCCTTCACGGTCTCGATCGAGGCCGCCGAGGGGGTGACGACGGGGATCTCGGCCCATGACCGGGCTCGGACCATCCAGGTCGCGATCGACCCCGGCTCGGGTCCCGGCGACCTTCGTATCCCCGGCCACATCTTTCCGCTCAAGGCGAAGCAGGGGGGAGTCCTCGAGCGAACCGGCCACACCGAGGCGAGCGTCGATCTCGCCCGTCTCGCCGGCCTCAACCCCTCCGGCGTGATCTGCGAGATCATGAACGACGACGGGACGATGGCCAGGGTGCCGGACCTCGCTTCCTACTGCGAGCTCCACGGCCTGAAGATGATCACGATCGCCGACCTGATCGCCTACCGCCGGCGGCGCGAGAAGCTGGTCGAGCGGATCGTCTCGACCTCGCTGCCGACCGAGTTCGGCGAGTTCACCGCGGTCGGGTACCGGTCGCTGGTCGACGACAAGCATCACGTCGCGATGGTCAAGGGCGACATCGCCGGCCAGGACGACGTCCTCGTCCGCGTTCACAGCGAGTGCCTGACCGGAGACGTCTTCCACTCGCTGCGCTGCGACTGCGGCGACCAGCTCGCCGCGGCGCTGGCGATGATCGAGAACGAGGGCAGCGGCGTCCTCCTCTACCTCTCACAGGAAGGCCGCGGGATCGGCCTGCTCAACAAGCTCAGGGCCTACAAGCTCCAGGAGGAGGGCTTCGACACCGTCGACGCCAACCTCAAGCTCGGCCTTCCCGCCGACCTCCGCGACTACGGCATCGGAGCCCAGATCCTCCAGGACCTCGGGCTCGGCAGCATCCGGATCCTCACCAACAATCCGAAGAAGATCATCGGCCTCGAGGGCTACGGCCTGTCGGTCACCGAGCAGGTCCCGATCGTCGCCGTCGCCAACCCCCACAACGAGGACTACCTGGCGACCAAGCGGGACCGGATGGGCCACACGCTCCACCACCAGGGGCTCGCCTTCGACGACGAGATGATCCACGACGAGCAGGAGCGCGACGGCCGGATCGAACGCGGGCGGGACGAGGAGCGGGATGGCTGACGGCGAGGTCAAGCCGCTCGAGCCGGAGGAGCGCGAGCGCGTCGCCGCCGCCGAGTGGGCGATCTGCGTCGCGACCTTCTACGGCGATCTCGCCGAGCGACTCACCAACGGCGCGTTCGAGGGCTTCCTCGAGCTGGGGGCCGGCGCCGGGTCGATTCAGACCTTCGAGGTTCCCGGCGCCTTCGAGCTGCCGCTCGCCGCGCAGCTCTGCGCCCGCACCGGTCGCTTCGCCGGCGTCGCCTGCCTCGGCGTCGTGATTCGCGGCGAGACCGACCACTACGACTTCGTCTGCGCCGAATCGGCCAGCGGGCTCCGCCAGGTCACCCTCGAGACCGGCGTCCCCTGCGCGTTCGGGGTGATCACCTGCGACACCCGCGAGCAGGCCGAGGCCCGCGCCGGCGGCGGCAAGCGCGACCAGGGCCGCAATGCCGCGATCGCCGCCGTCCGAATGCACCTGCTCTCGGTCGACGACCGCCTGACCTGACCGTTCGCCTGCCCCGCCGTCGCCACCGCCCCGGCGCGGTCGCTACCATGCCGCCTCCGATGGCCAAGGTATGTCACAGCTGCGGCAAGAAGCCCGCGTTCGGAAACTCGCGCAGCCACTCGATGGTCGCGACCCGGCGCCGCTTCAACCCGAACCTCCAGAAGGTCCGGATCGACGAGGGCTCCGGCCCCCGCCGCGTCTACGTCTGCACGCGCTGCCTGAAGGCGAACAAGGTAACCAAGGCGGCTTAGTCCGCTCCGCTCCGCTCGCTCGCAGCAGACAGCACAGTCGCGCTCGCGCAACCGCCAACCGCGGGCCGCTCCGATACAACTAGCCCGCCCGTGCCCGCCGATCCTTCTGTCGCCCGCTTCCGGCGGATCATCCAGACCTCCTACGCGTACCTCGATGCCCGCCGCGACGAGGTCAACGACCTGAACGTCTATCCGGTCGCCGACGGCGACACCGGCGACAACATGGCGCTGACGATGCGCGCGGTGCTCGCCGAGCTCGACCGGATCGAGGCCGAGGAGGGGGAGGAGGCGGACCGCGCCGAGCTCGTCCACGCCGTCGCCCGCGCGGCGCTGATGGGAGCCCGGGGCAACTCCGGGGTGATCCTCAGCCAGATCGTCCGCGGCGCCGCCCAGCAGCTTGCGACCCGGCCCGGCGACCTGATCGATCCGCTGCTGATCGCCTCGGCCTTCTCCTCGGCCGCCGATGCAGCCTACGAGTCGGTTCGCGACCCGGCGGAGGGAACGATGCTCACGGTCATCCGGGCGATGTCGAACTCGGCGACGATTCACCTGACGAGGCTCGCCGAGAGCGATGTGAACCTCGACGCCGACCTGACGCCCGAGCAGCAGGACCAGGTGCTCGCCGCGGTCCTCGAGGTGGTCACCCGCGCCGGCGAGGAGGCGGTCCAGCGGACGCCCGACCAGCTCGACGTGCTTCGCGAGGCGGGGGTCGTGGACGCCGGTGCCCACGGGCTCGTCCTGATCCTCGCCGGCATGGTCGCCGGCCTCCGCGGCGAGGAGACGCCGCAGGTCGAGATCCCGCTTCAGGCCCCGGCCCGGTTCTCGGCCCCCGAGCACACCGACAGCCGCTACCGGTACTGCGTGAACTTCATCGTCGAAGGCGAGTCCCTGGACGGGCCGTCGTTCGAGCCGCGGCTGCGCGAGCTCGGCGACTCGATCCTGGTCGTCGGTGACCAGCGGACGCTGCGCGTCCACGTCCATACCGACGAGCCCGGAAGCGCCCGTGAGGTGTTCGACGGCCACGGCGTCGTCTCGCAGGTCGACGAGGCGGACATGCGGGCACAGGTCGCCGAGCGCGAGCGCCGGCTCAGCGACGCCGGGACGAGCTGCGGCCTCGTCGCGGTCGTCTCCGGCGACGGCCTCCGGCAGCTCTACGAGGACCTCGGTGCGACCGTCGTCGACGGGGGTCCGACGATGAACCCCTCGACCGACGAGCTGCTCGCCGGCATCCACTCGGTCGGCGCCGCCGGGGTCATCGTCCTCCCGAACTCGCCGAACGTCGTCCTCGCCGCCGAGCACGCCGCCGAGCTCTCCGACCGCGATGCGAAGGTCCTCGACTGCACCTCGCAGCAGGCCGGACTGGTGGCGATGGTCGAGCTCGACCCGTCCGTGCCGCTGGCGGAGAACGAGCAGCGCCTCGGCGAAGCTCTTCAGGAGACGCGAACCGGCGCCATCGCGCCCGCGGACCGTGACGACTCCGACGGCCGATTCGTACGCGGCGACGCGGTCGGCTTCGTCGACGGCGAGGTGATCGCCTGGGGCGGCGCCGGCTCGACGCTCGCGGCGACGATCGGCGCGCTCAGCGACGGCGCCGAGATCGTCACGATCGTCGAGGGCGAGGGGGCCCCGATCCCGATCGCCGAGGTGACGGGGTTCGTCCCCGACTCGATCGAGGCCGAGGCGCACCGCGGAGGGCAGCCCATCTGGTGGTGGCTGCTGGCGTCGCAATGAGCGCCGTCCTCTGGCACATCCCGGTCTCCCACTACAACGAGAAGGTCCGCTGGGCGCTCGACCTGAAGGGCGTCGCCGCCGAGCGCAAGGCCCCGCCCCCCGGCCTTCACATGGCGATCGCGCTGTGGTTGACGCGGGGCCGAAACAAGACGTTCCCGGTCCTCGAGCTCGACGACCGGGCGATCGGCGACTCGACGGCCATCATCGCGGCCCTCGAGGAGCGCTACCCCGAGCCCGCCCTCTATCCGGCCCCCGACGCCGACCGCCGCCGGGCGCTCGCGCTCGAGGACTTCTTCGACGAGGAGCTCGGGCCGCACTCGCGGCTGCTCGTGTTCCACGAGCTTCGCCGCGACAGCGGTCCCGGGATGCGCGAGTTCACCGCGGGGATCCTTCCCGAGCGGCTAGCCGGCAACGAGCGCGTGGTTGCGGTAGCGAGCCGCGGCGCCGCCCTGTTCACGGAGGTCCGCTACCGCGTCGCCTCCGAGGAGTCCGCCGCTCTGGCCCGCGCGAAGATCATCGCCGCGATCGACCGGCTCGAAGCCGAGCTCGAGGCCGGCCCCGGCGACTACCTCGTCGGAAACTCCTTCTCGATCGCCGACCTGACGGCGGCGGCCCTGCTCACGCCGGTCGTCGACCCCCCGCAGGGCCAGGCGCTTCCCGATCCGCCTCCGGGGCTCGTCGAGTTCCGGGAATCGCTGCGCGAGCGGCGCGCCTTCACCTGGGCCGAGGAGATGTTCGCGCGCCACCGCGCCGATCCGGTCCGTCCCTGACCGGCCAGCCAGCCGCCGCCGGTTCCGTGCCGGCCGCACCTATCCTCGCTGCGTGAGGTCGCGATGACCGCAACGGGATCCGCAGCAGCCACGCCGGCGACGGCGAACGCCACGCCGCCGCCTCCGTTTACCGGTGGCGATGCCGTCGATCGCGAAGCTCTCCTCGCGGCGCCCCTCGCGCCGCGGACCCCGCACGCCCGACTCGCCCGACCGCTCACCGACCTGCGCGGCGTCGGCGCCAAGCTCGCCGCCTCGGCCGCCCGCATCGGTCTCGCGACGTTGGGCGATCTGATCGAGCACTACCCGCACGACTGGATCGACCGCTCCGAGATCAGCACGGTCTCGGCGATCGCGCCGGGGCTTCCGGCGACGCTCCTGGTCGAGGTTCGCAATTCGCGCCTGCGCCCGACCCGGCGCCGCAACCTGCGGATCGTCGAGGCGACGGTCGCCGACGAATCCGGGAGCGTCGAGGTGGTCTGGTTCAACCAGGCCTGGCTGGCGGAGAAGCTCAGGCCGGGTGTGCGGCTCCTGCTCAGTGGGCGACTCGACGGGCGCAGCTTCCGCCCCGATGCGTTCGAGATCATCGACGGCTCCGCGGGCGGGGGAGAGGAGCGCCCCAGCCCGCTGCGCGACGGCCCCGATCCGCCCCCCGGCCTCCACACGACCGGGATCGTGCCGGTGCATGCGAGCGGCGAGGGCCTCCGCGTCCAGCGGATCCGTGAGTGGGTCTGGACGGCACTGGCGCTCGCGGGGGCCGTCCTCGAGCCGCTGCCGGCCGCGCTGCGGAGCCGCCACGGCTTCCCGGGTGCCGCCGACGCGCGCCTTGCGATCCACTTCCCCCGCAACCGCGATCAGATCGGACCGGCGCGGGCCCGGCTCGCCTACGAGGAGCTCTTCCTTCATCAGGCCGCGCTGCAGGTCCGCCGCGGCGAGCGCCGATCGGGTCCGCCCGCGGCGCCGCTCGGCGAGCCGGGGGAGCTGATCGCCGGCTGGGTCGAGTCGCTTCCGTTCGCTCCGACCGGCGACCAGCGAGAGGCGTTCGCAGCGGTCGATGCCGACCTCGAGAGGACCGAGCCGATGCAGCGGCTGCTGATGGGCGAGGTCGGCTCCGGCAAGACGGTGGTCGCCCTCTACGCGATGCTGCGGGCCCTCGAGGCCGGCCGCCAGGCGGCGTTGATGGCGCCGACCGAGACCCTCGCGGAGCAGCACTTCGCGACCCTCGAGACGCTGCTCGCCGGGATGCCGGTCCCGATCGGCCTGCTGACCGGCTCGACTCCGGCGGCCCGTCGCCGCGACCTCCTCGGTCGGCTCGCGAGCGGCGAGCTGCCGCTGGTCGTCGGCACCCACGCGTTGATCGAGCCGACCGTCCGCTTCGCGCGGCTCGCGGTCGCCGTCGTCGACGAGCAGCATCGCTTCGGCGTCGAGCAGCGCCGCGCGCTCGACGGCAAGGGAGAGGAGGCGCCGCACGTCCTCCACATGACCGCGACGCCGATCCCGCGGACGCTCTCGCTGACCGCGTTCGGCGACCTCGACGTCTCGGTCCTCCGCGAGCTGCCCGCCGGCCGGCGGCCGATCAAGACCTGGCTCGTCGGCGAGGAGCGCCGCGCCGGTGCCTACGGCTTCATCCGCGACCGCCTGGCCGAGGGCCGGCAGGCCTACGTCGTCTGCCCGCTCGTCAGCGACTCCGACAAGGATCAGGCGAAGGCGGCGACCAGCGAGGCCGAGCGGCTCGCCGCCGGCGAGTTCCGCGACTTCGCCGTGGAGGTGCTCCACGGCCAGATGCCGGCGGCCGAGAAGGCGCGGGCGATGGCGCGCTTCGCCGACGGCAGCGCCGACGTGTTGGTCGCGACGAGCGTGATCGAGGTCGGGATCGACGTCGCGAACGCCTCGGTGATGCTGATCGAGGGCGCCGACCGCTACGGGCTCAGCCAGCTTCACCAGCTCCGCGGGCGGATCGGCCGCGGCGAGCACGAGTCGCACTGCATCCTCTTCGCCGACCCCGAGAGCGAACGGGCGCGGAGCCGCCTCGAGGCGCTCGTCCGCGAGCGCGACGGTTTCGAGCTCGCCGAGATCGACCTCGGCCTGCGCGGCGAGGGCGAGGTGCTCGGAACGCGGCAGAGCGGGCTGCCGCGGTTCCGGATCGCGTCACTTCCCGACGATGCGCCGATCCTGGCCACGGCTCGCGCCGACCTGATCGCGCTGCTCGAGCAGCACCGGTCGCTCGACGCGCCCGAGCTCGGGCCGCTGCTCGCAGCCGTTCGCGAGCGGTTCGGCGACGAGCGCGCCGAGCCGATCGCGGCCTGAGATGCGAGTCGTGGCGGGAGAGCTGGGCGGGCGCCGGCTCGCCGCACCGAAAGGCGAGTCGGTCAGGCCGACGACCGATCGGGTCCGCGAGGCCGTCTTCGCGATCCTCGGCGAGCTGACCGCATCCGCCTCGATCCTCGACCTCTACGCCGGATCCGGCGCGGTGGCGATCGAGGCGCTCTCACGCGGCGCCGCGCGAGCGACGCTCGTCGACGTCGATCCGCGGCCGGCCGAGGAGAACGTCGCGGCCCTCGATCTCGGTGATCGCTGCACCATCGTCCGCTCCGACGCGCTCCGCTTCCTGCGTGGCGGCGGCGGCGGCTACGACCTCGTCTATTGCGACCCGCCCTATAGACTCGCCCGCCGCATTGCTTCCGACCTCGAAGAACTGCTGCCCCCGCGGCTCCTGGACGGTGGTCGCGTGATCGTCGAGTCGGCGGCGTCCGACCCGCTCGTCCTCGGCCTGCCGCTGCTCGACAGCCGCGACTACGGCCAGACGGCGATCAGGATCCACGGGGTCGCGCGATGAGCGAGCGGATCGCGATCTGCCCGGGGAGCTACGACCCGGTCACCAACGGCCACCTCGACATCATCGGCCGGGCCGCGCGGATCTTCGACAAGGTCGTGGTCGGGGTCGTCGATCAGCCGCTCCGCAAGCAGAAGACGCTGTTCACCGGCGAGGAGCGCGCCGGCTTCATCGAGCGGGCCACGGTCGACGTGCCGAACGTCGAGGCAAAGGTCTTCACGACGCTGCTCGTCGACTTCGCCCGCGAGAACGGGGCGACGACGATCGTCAAGGGCCTCCGTGCGATCTCCGATTTCGAGTACGAGTTCGAGATGAACCAACTCAACCGCAAGCTCGCGCCGGAGATCGAGAGCGCCTACGTGATGGCCTCGCCCGAGTACAGCTTCCTGTCCTCGACGGGCGTCAAGGAGCTCGCGACCTTCGGGGGCGACGTCCGCGATCTCGTGCCGGACGAAGTGGCCGAGGCGCTCCGCGAGAGGATCGAACGGTGACCCCGGAGGGCCCCGATTGGGCAGGAGCTTGCAGGGGATTGCAGAATCTTCCGGCGGAGCGAGGGTTTCCCGCTCCTATCCCTAAGCTTTAGCCGCACCTATGGACGTTCTCGTTCTAATCGACAAGCTCGACGACCTGATCCACAACGCGCGGCCGGTCCCGCTGACCGACCAGGTGCGGGTCGATCGGGAGGAGATCTACGACCTGCTCGACCAGATGCGGGCGACGATCCCGGAGGAGATCAAGCAGGCGCGCTGGATCGTCAAGGAGCGTCAGGAGATGCTCGCCGAGGCGAAGCGCGAAGCCGAGCGGATCGTCAAGGAGGCACGCGACCAGCAGGCGCGGCTGATCTCCGAGGAAGAGGTCTACAAGCAGGCCGAGCGCGGCGCCGAGGAGATCCTCGAGGACGCCCGCGACACCGAGCGGCAGATCCGCCTCGGCGCCGAGGACTACGCCGACGAGATCCTCTCGACCCTCGAGGTCAACCTGCAGAAGTTCCTCGCCGCCGTCCAGCGCGGCCGCGACCGCCTCGCCGGGCGGGACGACGAAGTAGAGCCCGCAGAGGTCGACTACTCCGCGTCGTAGACGGCGCGGATCACCGCGAGGTCGCCCTCGAGCCAGACGATCTCGCCGCCGCTCCACGCCGCCAGGTCCTCGGCCCGTTCGGGGAAGTCGTGCTCCGGCTCGATCGGCGTCACGGTCTCGGCGAGCTCGGCGCGGACGACGTCGGCGAGCACGAGTGAGCGGGCCTGCTCGCGGACGCGGCGGAAGAGGTCCCGCTTCTGCTCGGCGCTGAGGTGGTGGACGCTGAGCAC
>DATMCB010000287.1:0-5164 GCA_035558835.1 Solirubrobacterales bacterium | reverse complement strand
CGACGGGGCGGGCGCCGCGACGTCGGCGGGAGCGGGCGCCGCCGCCTCGGCGGCGGCCTGGGCCTGGCGGCGCTGCGCGGATGCGATGCCGCCCTCGAGGTCGCCCTCACGGGCGGTCAGCTGCTGCAGCGTCTCGCGGCGGGCGGCGCGGGCCGCGTAGAGCTGCTGCTCCTGGGCCTCGAGCGAGGCGCGCTGGTCGGCGAGCTCCTGGTGGCGGGCGGCGAGGTCGTCGCGGGCGGCGGCGATCCGGTCCTTGGCGTCGGCGAGCCGGGCGACGGTCGACTGGACCTCGTTGCGGAGGTCCTTGACCCGGGTGACCGTGTCCTCCTGGTACTGGTGGATGCGGTCGAGGTAGGTGGCATCGACCGAGGCGTCCTCCCAGCTCGAGGACTCGATCAGCAGCTTGATCATGTCGGGGTCGTCCGACTTGTAGACGCCGACGATGACCTTGGCGAGCTCCTTGACAGCAGCGCGAAGGTGCTCGCGGACGCGAGCGAGGTGCTCGCGGCCCTGGTCGAGCTCGTCCTTGGCGGTCGCGAGCTCCTCCTCCTTGGCCTGCAGGTCGGCGGCTGCAGCCTCCTCGGCCTGGCGGGCCTCCGAGACCTGACCGATCAGCGCATCGATCTCCTGGTTGCTGTCGGAGAGCTGCTGCGAGATCGACGACTGCTGGTCGCGGACGTCGTCGAGCGCGGCCTGCTTCTCGGCGATCGTCGCGCCGGCCGGCGCCGGGCGCAGGGTCGCGGCGAGCGCGCAGACGGCCACGAGCAGGAGCGCGGCGAGGAGGAGCAGGCGGGTTGAAGGACTCCCTGCCCGGGTGTGGAAGAGGTTCGGTCGCATCGGGGACGTTCGAGCGGGCAGAACCCGACTCGCGACGCGGCAGGCTAGATGTCGGCGGGTCCTTTGCAAGCGCTCGCTAACAGTCCTGCAAGAGATCTTGCGGGCCGTTTCCGAGCGTTGCCGCGATCAGCTCCACCGGTCCCAGCGCTTCAGGGCCTTCGTCGGCGACTTCGGTCGTCCGCCCTCGTACCAGCCCGGCTTCGTCCAGATCTCGAAGTGGAGGTGGCAGCCGGTCGCCCGGCCGGTGTCGTTGACGGTGCCGATCCGCTCCCCGGCGTGGACCCGGGTGCCCTCCTTCGGGCGCCCGGCACGACTCATGTGCATGTAGGCGTGGTCCTGGCCGGTCCCCTTGCCGTCGATGACGACGTAGTAGCCGGCGGCCGACTGGTAGCGGCGGACCTGGACCCTGCCGGCACGCGCGGCGACGACCGGCCGGCCGCATTTCGCGAACAGGTCCTGGCCCTGATGGCCACGGCCGGCGCCGAGCCCGTCGCCGTAGCTGTGACGACCGAGGATCGGGAACCGGCTCTTGTAGAAGCCGAACCGGGAGCTGCTGCTGTGGGCCCCGACCGCGGCGCGCTCGCCGCCCGAATAGACCCGGAAAGCGTACTTCCCCTGCCGGATATGGCCCCGTTTCCCGATTCTGCCCTTCCAGGAGACCCGCTGCCGCTCGCCGGGACGCACTTCGCCGAGGCGGAAGCGCTTCTGGACCTTGTCGCTGCCGATCCGGGCGACCTTGACGAGCACCTTCCGGGGCTGCTTGCCGGCCAGCTCGAAGCGGAAGGTGACGCCGCGCCTGGCGCCGAGGATCATCCGCGAGCGGTCGAGTCCGGCGTGCCGGATCCGCGGTCGTGGCCCCTGCCGGGGTGCCGTCGTGGCGTCCTCGGACGTCGCCGCGACCTCGGCCGGCGCGGTCGTCTCGCCGGATGCCGGATCCTCGGCGGAGCCGGTCGCGGCGCTCGCGTCGTCGGCGCTGACGAGGGCGATCGCAATCGCGACCAGGGCGATGCAGGCGACCAGGCCCTCGGCGATCCGGAGCCTCCGTGCGGTCGCGGGTGCGTTGTCGTTCAGCGGTCTCATCCGGTCCTCCCGAGGCGTCGATCTCCTGCTCCGGCGTGCCCGGAGTAAGTATTAACGTTCTGTAAGGACGCTAACGCAACGCTAGCCGAAAAGTTCCGGTCCCCGCCGGAACCCGGCGCGGATCAGCCCCGGGCGAGCGGGGCGAGCTCGCCGGCGAGGTGGAGCGGCGGGTCGTCCGGCTCCGGCCCGCGGAGCGCAAACCCGGTCTTGCCACCCGCCCGCGGCTCGGCGGCGAACCGGATCCGGCCCGGCAGCCCGATCGGCTTACGGAACGAGACGGTGACCGCGAACGCATCCGGGATCCGGCCCTCGAGCTGGGCGAGGCAGCGCGCCTTACTCCACATCCCGTGCGCGATCGGCCGCGGGAACCCGAATGCCCGCGCGGTCAACGGATGGATGTGGATCGGGTTGCGATCGCCCGAGACCGCGGCGTAGCGGCGGCCGAGATCGCCGTCGAGCCGCCATTCGGCGCTTGCCGGCACGTCGGCAGGGGGCTCGACCGGTGCCGGCTCGCGCTCGGCGTCGGGCTCTCCGGCGCCGCGACGGAGGATCGTCCCGCGCTCCTCCCAGACGAGCTCGCCGCCGGCGCGGGCCTCGACGAGCAGCGTGAAGGCGGTGCCCTTCGGGTGCGGGCGCAGGTCGAGGGCGGCGACCTCGAAGTCGAGCGGCTCACCGATCGCGACCGGCCGGTGCCGGGTGATCGCGTTGCCGATGTGGACGAGGCCGAGCAGCGGGAACGGGAACGAGCCCGAGCTCATCAGCTCCATCTGCAGCGGGAACGAGAGGACGTGCGGATAGGTCGCCGGAATCGTGTCGCGCAGCGTGAAGCCGCAGACGCGGCAGTAGCGGGCGACCTCGTCGCGCTCGGCGGCGACGGCCTCGACGCGGAGCCGCTCGGACGGAAGATCCTTCTCGCGCGCTCCGCCGGGGAGAAGCGGGAGGCGGCCGAGCAGGCCGCTGCCGGGGAGGGCGGCGAAGCCGGCGCGGCCGTAGAGCGGCGCGAGCGACGGCATCGACTCGAGCGTCCGGGCCGGCTGCGTCGCCTCGGCCGCGGCCACGTCAGGCTCCGATCAGGCTCTGCCCGCAGACCCGGATCACGTTGCCGTTCAGGCCCGTCGAGTCGGGCGCGGCGAGCCAGGCGATCGTCTCGGCGACGTCGACCGGAAGCCCGCCCTGCGACAGCGAGTTCATCCGCCGGCCCGCCTCGCGGGGGCCGATCGGCATCGCAGCGGTCATCTGCGTCTCGATGAACCCGGGCGCAACCGCGTTGATCGTCGCGGCGCGGGCGGCGAGCGCGGGCGCCATCGCCTCGACCATCCCGATCACCCCGGCCTTCGAGGTCGCGTAGTTGGTCTGGCCGGCGTTGCCGGCGATCCCGCTCATCGACGAGACGCAGACGATCCGGCCGTCCTCGCGGAGCAGCCCGTCACGGGCGAGCAGCTCCGCGTTGATGCGCTCCTCGGCGCTGAGGTTGATCGCGATCACGAGCTCCCAGCGCTCGGCATCCATTCCGGCGAGCGTCTTGTCGCGGGTGACGCCGGCGTTGTGGACCACGATGTCCACCCCGCCGTGCTCGCGCTCGAGCGCGTCGCAGATCGTCTCCGGCGCGTCGGCGGCGGTGATGTCGGCGACGATCGCCGAGCCGCCGATCGGCTCGACGACCCGCTCGAGGTCGTCGGCGAGGGCCGGCACGTCGAGGCCGACGACATGGGCCCCATCGCGAGCGAGGACGTTCGCGATCGCTGAGCCGATCCCGCGCGAGGCTCCGGTGACGAGCGCAACCTTGCCGTGCAGGGGCAGGTCGCGGTCGACCGCAGGCACGTCGCGGCCGGCGCCGATCCGCGCCACCTGGCCGGAGACGTAGGCCGACCGCGGCGACAGGAAGAAGCGGAGGCTCGAGCCCAGCCGGCCCTCGGCACCCGGGGCGACCTGGAGGAGCTGGGCGGTGGCGCCGTAGCGCACCTCCTTGCCGGCCGAGCGAACGAACCCCTCGAGCGCGCGCTGCGCCGTCGCCTCGGCGGGATCGTCGCAGTCGCCGGGCGGCGAGCCGATCACGATCAGCCGGCCGCTCGGCTCGAGCCGCCGGATCGCCGGGTGGAAGAAGGACCAGAGCTCGCGGAGCCGGGCGCTCGAGGGGATCCCGGTCGCGTCGAAGACGAGCGCCTTCCAGCGCTGCGCCCCGGGTGCCTCGTCGTTCCAGATGCCGGCGTCGATCGAAGCCGTTCCGAGCGCCTCGCGGACCCCGTCGTCGAGCCGGCTGTCCACCGGCGTCCCCGCCTCGGCGAGCACCGCGGCAACCGCCTCCCCACAGCGCCCGCCTGGCGCGGCGCCGACCAGCACCCGGCCGTCGATCAGCGGCGCGCCGGGCTCGTAACGGTCGAGCTCGACCGGCCGCGGCAGCCCGAGGTTCTTCGCGACGAACCCGCCGACCGGGTTGTTCACCAGCTGCGAGTACGTGTCGCTCATCGCGGTCTGCTCACTTCTCGAGGATCGCGACGACGCCCTGGCCGCCGGCGGCGCAGATCGAGATCAGCCCGCGGCCGCCGCCGCGCTCGCTGAGCAGCTTGGCGAGGTTGCCGACGATCCGGCCGCCGGTCGCGGCGAAGGGATGGCCGGCGGCGAGCGAGCCGCCGCGGACGTTGAGCTTGTCGCGGTCGATCGAGCCGAGCGGCGCGTCGCGGCCGAGCCGCTCCTTGCAGAAGACCGGGTCCTCCCAGGCGGCCAGCGTGCAGAGCACCTGCGCCGCGAACGCCTCGTGGATCTCGTAGAGATCGAAGTCCTGAAGCTTCAGGCCCTGACGGTCGAGCAGTCGCGGCACCGCGTAGGCGGGCGCCATCAGCAGGCCCTCGCGGCCACCGACGTAGTCGACCGCAGCGGTCTCGGCATCGACGAAGCGGGCCAGCGCGGTCAGCCCGTGACGCTCCCCCCACTCCTCGGTGCCGAGCAGCACCGCCGCGGCGCCGTCGCTGAGCGGCGTCGAATTCCCCGCCGTCATCGTCCCGTCCTCGCCGCCGAAGACCGGCTTCAGCTTCGCCAGCTTCTCGGCCGTCGAGTCGGGCCGGAGGTTCTGGTCCCGCTCGAGCCCGAGGTAGGGAGTGACGAGATCGTCCTCGAAGCCCTCGTCGTAGGCGGCGCCGAGATGCTGATGGCTGGCCGCCGCGAGCTCGTCCTGGGCGAGCCGGGTGATGCCCCACTCGCGGGCCATGATCGCCGTGTGCTCGCCCATCGAGAGGCCGGTCCGCGGCTC
>DATMCB010000286.1:0-2415 GCA_035558835.1 Solirubrobacterales bacterium | reverse complement strand
GCACGGGGGTCGGCACCGGCTTTTCGTCGTCTCGCGGCCTCTCCTCCTCATTCCGCCCGCTCCTTGGCCGCCGCTCGTCCTCGCCTCCCTCTCGCTGCCGATTCCCCTTCGCCTTCCTCTCGCCGTTCCGCTGCCGCAACTCTCGGTCGCTCCGATCGGGTGCTTCGTCGCCTCGGCCCTCCACCAGCGGCGGTGCGGCGTCGGCGAAGCCGGTCAGGCCGACGTCGGGGTCGAGCGGCGGCGGCTCCGGCGTGCGCAGAAGCGATGGGAGCAGCGCCAGCGCGGCGACTGCGGCCACGGCGAGACCGAGCGCGCGGGCCGCATGCCGCCAGCTGATGCTCATGCCGGCCATGCCCCGTCGAACCCCGCCGGAGCGCCCTTCGCCCCGCTCCCCGGCCCCTCGAGGCCGCTATAGTCCCCCGCCGCCGATGGCCGACCTCACCTACGAGATGATCCTGATGCTCGACCCCGAGGCCGGGGATGAGCAGCGCGACAAGATCGCCGCCGACGTCAAGTCGAAGCTCGACTCGCGCGGCGAGGTCCTCCACGAGGACAACTGGGGCCTGCGGAAGATGGCGTACCAGATCGAAAAGCGCGAGTCGGCCGACTACCGCTTCTTCAAGTTCAACGGCGGCACCGACCTGCTCGACGACTTCGACCATTCGCTGAAGATCACCGACGGCGTGCTCCGTTTCCGGATCTTCAAGACCGACGTGGACTCGCCGGTGATGGTCCCGCCCGACACCGAGCAGATCATGCGCCGCGACGAGGACGACCGCGGACGCGGCCGCGAGGGCGGTCGCGGCTCCCGGCGCCGCTTCGACGAGGACTCCGGCGGCGATCGCGGCTCCGATCGCGGCTCCGATCGGAGCTCCTCCGGGGCCGCTCCGGCAGCCGCCGGCGCCGAGTCCGAGTAGCGCCGCGCCGCGGCTTTCCCGGTAGTTCCGGCTTCATCGTCGCCGGGGCGGATTTCCCGGCTGAGGGGTTGCCTAGACTCGGAAGGGTCTTAAGCAATCAGAAGGAGCACGAAGTGGCAGCCAGCAACATCAACCGAGTCACGGTGACCGGCAACCTGACGAGGGATCCGGAGCTGCGAACGATCGGCAGCACCGGGAACTCGGTCTGCAGCCTGCGGATCGCGGTCAACACCCGCCGCAAGCAGGGCGACCAGTGGGTCGACAAGCCGAACTACTTCGACGTGACCGTCTGGGGCGCGCAGGGGCAGAACTGCGCTCAGTACCTCTCGAAGGGCCGTCCGGTCGCGATCGACGGCCGCCTCGAATGGCGCGAGTGGGACGCCAAGGACGGGACCAAGCGCCAGTCGGTGGACATCGTCGCCGATACGGTCCAGTTCCTCGGCAGCCGCGGCGACAACGGCGGCGGGCAGCAGTCCTCCGACCAGGGGTTCGCGACGACCTCCGACGTCCCTGGCGACACGGACTTCCCCGACACGGACCCGGTCGGCGCCCACGCCGGCGGCGGCGGTGGCGACGACGACATTCCGTTCTGAGCGCGAACGGCGTCGAGTAGATAAGCGCCGACACGGCGGTGTCCCTATGATCCACCGCCGCATGAAGCAGCTTTCGAACCAGAGCGCGGTGCGCTGATGGCCGCCACGGCCCCACCGCGCCGCGGCGGTCGCCGCGGCCTCGACCGCAACCGGCCGCGCAAGTACACGCGGATCCCGGTCGAGAACATCGACTACAAGGATCTGGCGCTGATCCGCCGGTTCATCTCCGACCGCGGCAAGATCCGCTCGCGGCGGGTGACCGGGCTCTCCCGGCGCCATCAGCAGCAGCTCGCGCTCGCCGTCAAGCGGGCCCGCGAGGTGGCGCTGCTGCCCTACGTCGGCGATCGATAGACCGGAGCGAGGGCGATGGCGCAGGCGATTCTTCTCAAGGAGGTCAACGGGCTCGGCGACGCCGGCGACGCGATCGATGTCTCGCCCGGCTACCTCCGCAACTACCTGGTCCCCCGCAAGCTCGCCCAGCCGGCGACGAAGGGCGCCCTCGAGGAGGCGCAGCGGCGCCGCGAGGCCGCCGACAAGGCTGCCCGGGAGGCGCTCGAGCGCGCCGGCGAGACTGCCGCGCTGCTCTCGAAGACGGTGCTCACGATCACCCATCGCGCCGGCGAGGACGGTCGCCTGTTCGGCTCCGTCACCTCGAAGGAGATCGCCCAGGCGATCCAGGAGGCACGCGGGCTGAAGATCGACCGCAAGCGGATCCGCCTCGAGGAGGGAATCCGCGAGGTCGGCACCTACATGGTCGAGATCGAGGTGCCGGGCGGCGCCACGGCCGCGGTCAAGACGATCGTCGCCGAGCAGCGCTAGCCGCTCGGCCGCCAAGGGCGGGTGACGGGTTGCGCCGGCTTCGTGCCGTTTCTCGCGCCGTCCCGTCTCTTTCCCGTAAATAGGCC
>DATMCB010000285.1:0-4012 GCA_035558835.1 Solirubrobacterales bacterium | reverse complement strand
GAGCCGCAGGTACTCCTCGCGGACCTCGCGGACTGCGGCCCGGGTCGTCCGATCGTCGGGCGCGGGCCCCAGATAGGGCTTCAGCGCGGGGTGGTAGGCGATCCCCCGGGCGAGGTCGGTCTCGATGTCACGGGTGACGTTGGCGAGCTGGATCATCTCGCTGACTTCGAATGCATCCTCGCGCGCTGCCGGCGGGCACCCGCCGTCGCTGATCAGGTCGATCACGAAGACTGCGGGAAAGCCGATCACGTTCCGGCAGTAGCGGGTGAGCTGCTCCTCGTCGGCGAGCACGCCGCCCTGGCGGGCGAACGTCTCGCTCGACCAGACCATGCCGTCGGCCATCGAACGGACGAGCTCGCCGATCTGCTCCTGCACGCGTCCGTCGAGCGTCGCGAAGACGGCATCGACGTGGCTGCAGCGATCGACGAGCAGCAGGTTGAGGCGGTCGCGATCGTCGCGCGCGAGCGCATCGTCGATCGGCGATGGAGCCGGGAGGCCGGCGCCGAAGCGGGCGGCGAAGCGGCGCAGCTCGTCCGGCCGCGCGGCCGCGTCCGGATGGAGGTCCTCGTAGGTGTCGAGCATCCGGCAATAGAGGTAGGCGACGGCGGCGGCGCGTGCATGCTCGCGCGGAAGCACGACGATGCTCGCCGCGAAGCTCCGGGCGGCGTGGGGGAGGATCCGCCAGACGAACCGCTCCGGACGGGTCTCGGCGGCGAGCGCATCGAGGTCGGGGGACCGGCGGTTCGCGGTGACGCCCTGCAGGAGCAGCTGGGGCCTGCGGGCGAGCGCCGGGCCCACCGTCAGCGCCGCCGTTCGCGCTTCACGTATCGCTTGCCCTGCTTGCCGACCAGCTCGACGAGGTTGCCGAGCGCGACGTTGCCGTCGAGCAGGTGAAGGCCCCATTCCGGCGTCGGCGACGGCGTCAGCACCCTGGCGCCGGCGACCGGCGAGATCATCAGGACGTT
This sequence comes from Solirubrobacterales bacterium, assembly GCA_035558835.1. Classification (GTDB taxonomy): domain Bacteria; phylum Actinomycetota; class Thermoleophilia; order Solirubrobacterales; family 70-9; genus RHKX01. Next base: position 3,047 of record DATMCB010000285.1, on the reverse strand, counting down.
GGCTCCGTTTGCCCGCTCGCAATGGCCCCGGTAGTGGTCCTGAGGCACGAGCCAGGGCGTGTCGGCGGTCGGCAGGTCGAAGCCGTACATCAGCGAGATGCCGACGCCGAGCGTGCCCGGGAACGGCTCGCTGCGGACGATCGTCTCGAGCCGCGATCCGTCGCGGTTGAGTGTCGCCGGGTCGGTGCAGGCAACGCGATAGTCGTTCGGGTCGGCGCCCTTCGGCAGCGAGACGAGGGCGCCGTCGGGACGTCCGAAGATCGAATCGTCGGGCGGCGTCTGGTTGAAGGTCGAGAAGGCGATGACGCAGCCGAGCTGGCTTCCGTCGCGGCAGAGCGGCGTCCGCCGGAACGTCCCGCCGACGTCCTTGCCCTTGCGGACGACGACGTTGCCGCCGAGCAGGATCGCCGAGATCAGCTTCCGGCGCTGGGCCCGCTTGCGCTCGATCTCGCTCCGGAGGAGCTGGCTCAGCATCCCCGTTCCCTGCGAGTGGCCGATCAGGACGACGCCGCGGCCGTGGTTGTAGCGGCGCAGGTAGGTGCGCCAGGCGGCGAGGACGTCGCCGTAGGCGATCTCGACCGCGTCCGGGCTGAGCCCGGATCCGCCGATCGCCTTCAGGGTGAGCTGCCGGTAGACCGGAGCGAAGACGCGGCAATCCTGGGAGAAGCGGGCGGCCTGGTACTGCGCGATCGCGGTCTGCTGCGGATCGATGTGCTTGTTGGCGTTCTCGGTCTCCTGCTCGCTGACGGTGGGGTAGACGTAGAAGCAGTCGTACTTCGGCTTCCGCGCGTTCCGCGGCGTCTCGATCGTCGCGCTCCCGTCGGCGGCGTACCTCGTGGTCTCGAGGCTGCCCTTGCACGGGTTCGGCTTCGAACCGGGCTTGCAGAGCCACTTCGTCTTCGCCGGCGACGACGCCGGCGCCAGCATCGCCAGCGCGGCGAGCGCCGCCAGGACGACTGCGGCGAGCGCCAGGCGGCCGCGGACGGCGTCGATCGCGTGCAGGGGTCGATTCGTCAAGCCAGCTCTCCTCTCCGGTTCCCGTCTCCGGCGGGCAAGCCTAGCGGCCATCTTCGTTCGTTCCTCCGGTTCCCGCTCCGATCTCACGAAACGACCGCCCCGAGCGTTGACAGGATTGACAGGAGATGAACGCGCCGCGAGCCACGACACCCTTCCAGAGCCTGATCGAAGCCCACGCGGTGGCCGTCGCGGCGTTCCTGCGCGGCATGCTTCCGGCCGACGACGTCGATGACGTCCTGCAGGAGACGCTGGTCGCGGCGCTGCGCGCCTATCCGGGATTCGACGGTGCGAGCCCGCGGGCCTGGCTTCTGACGATCGCCCGTCGCAAGGCGATCGACGAGCACCGTGCTCGCTCGCGCCGCCCGGAGGCGCTTGCCGAGCCGGACGCGATCGCGGCGTCGCCGGCGGCGGAGGGTCCCGACGCGGCGCTCTGGGAGCGGGTCGCCGCCCTGCCTCCGAAGCAGCGGGCGGCGGTCGTCCTCCGCTTCGCTCTCGACCTCCGCTACCGCGAGGTCGGCGAGGCGCTCGGCTGCTCGGAGGCGGCGGCACGCCGCAATGTCCACGAAGCGGTCCGCGCGCTGCGCGCGACCGATCCGACCACAGACATCGAGGAGGAATCAGCATGACCACCGACATCGACCTGAGGCGCGCCGTCCGCGCGGCGACCACCGCAGACCTCGACCTCGCCGAGCTCGGCGACGCAGTGAGCCGGCGCGCGGCCGACGCCGGGCTGCTCGATCTCGCCTACGCCGAGATCGACTCGCCGCTGGGCCCGCTGCTCGCGGTCAGCACGCCGGCCGGCCTCGTCCATCTCGGCTACCCGAATCGCCCCCGCGACGCTCAGCTCGAGCAGCTCGCCGAGCGGATCTCGCCGCGGATCGTCGAGGCGCCTGGTCGGCTCGACGAGGTCCGCCGCGAGCTCGACGAGTACTTCGCGGGGCGCCGCCACGACTTCGGGCTGGCGCTCGACTGGCAGCTCACCGCCGGGTTCGTCCGTGCCGTGCTCGAGCGGACGGCGGCGATCCCGTTCGGGGAGACCCGGACCTACGGCGAGGTTGCTGCGGCGGCGGGAAGCCCGCGTGCGTTCCGCGCCGCCGGCCGGGCGCTCGGCGCGAACCCGATCCCGATCGTCGTCCCCTGCCACCGGGTCCTCCGCAGCGGCGGCGCCCTCGGCGGCTACGGCGGCGGCCTCGACGTCAAGCGCGAGCTGCTGACGCTCGAGGGCGTCCTCTAGCAGGGGGAGATCTCGGGCCCGCCGGCGACGACCTCGAAGGCGTCGCCTGGGATCGACTTGAGCTGGTTCAGGTTCGCGTCGCTCCAGCGCCGGTCGGTGGAGCCGGAGATGAACCAGTTCGATCCGTTGTCGGCGACGATCAGCCCGTAGCGCTTCATCGCCACCGCGATCACCCGGGCAGCGCCGGTCATCGCGGAGATGTCGTAGCCGGCGCCGAGCCGGAGCCGCAGCCCCATCGGCGGCCGGTACCGGTGGCAGGAGTCGGACGCGTAGTGGGTCGCAGGGGACACGTAGCCGCGGCGGGTCTGCTCGAAGGTGACCCGGATCGCGTGGTCGATCTCACCGGAGGCGACCTCCTCGTAGGTGACGAGGCCGGGATAGATCGGCAGCCCGGCGGCGTCGGCCGACGTCCACCCGGCGGGCCGCTGGCCGGCAAGTGGGGCGCCGAGGTCGAAGATCGCGCCGGAGTCGGCGCTCCAAGCGCCGCGCGCTCCGCCGACCTCGCGGCCGCGGTAGAGCTCGTAGAGGGTGCAGGCCCCGCCCGGCGACTGCGGGCGGCGGACGACGAGGACGTGACGATCGCCGTCGCTGCGACGACCACCCTCGATCGACGCACCCGGCGGAACCGGGTAGGGGCCGGGGTCGCTCTCGTCGCCGTAGGCCCGGAAGCGGATCGGAACGCCGGGCTGGTCGGCGGGGACGACGACGTAGGGGATCCCGTAGTGGGGGTTCGAGCCGAAGTCGGGGTGGATGAAGTCGCCGCCGTCGGCCCCGATCCGGGCGATGATCTGATCGG
>DATMCB010000284.1:0-2714 GCA_035558835.1 Solirubrobacterales bacterium | reverse complement strand
GCACGGACGAGCCGGGTGCCGATGATCACCCCGTCGGCGATCGTGCCGACGGCCGCCGCCTGCTCAGGGGTGCCGATCCCGAACCCGACCGCGGCCGGGGCGCCGGACTCGCGCTTGACCGCCGCGACCATCTCCCCGAGCTCGGGGGGAAGGCTCGCCCGCTCGCCGGTGACGCCGGCCAGCGAGACGACGTAGGTGAAGCCGACGGCGTCGCGGGCGATCCCGGCGAGCCGCTCGGGCGAGGTCGTCGGCGAGACGAATCCGATCGGAGCCAGCCCGCGCTCGATCAGCGCCGCGGCGACCGAGGGGTCCTCCGCACGCGGCAGGTCGGGGATGATCGCGCCGGCCGCACCGGCATCGGCTAGCGCCGCTGCGAATCGCTCGGCGCCGAGGGTGAGGGCGACGTTCGCGTAGACCATCGGCAGCACCGGAACGCGGTCGGCGACCCGCTCGCAGAGCCCGAGGACGCCGTCGAGGCGGGCGCCGGCGGCCAGCGCCGCCGTTCCCGCAGCGTGGATCACCGGCCCGTCGGCGAGCGGATCGGAGTACGGCACCCCGAGCTCGATCAGGTCGGCGCCGGTGTCGGCGTAGGCGTCGATCACGGCGGCCGAGGTCGCCATGTCCGGAAAGCCGCCCATCAGATATGGCATCAGTGCCGCTCGTCCTTCGGCGCGGGCCGCCGCGAAGGCAGCGGCGATCCGGTCGATCCCGCTCTCAGCCATCGACGTCGCCGTCGTCGATGCGCTCGAGGCCGGCGAGCGCTTCGGCAAGGTCCTTGTCTCCGCGTCCCGACAGGGTCAGGACGTCGAGGCCGCCGCCCCGCTCGCTGCTCGCTTCATTCAGCAGCCAGGCGATCGCATGGGCGCTCTCGAGCGCCGGCACGATCCCCTCCATCCGCGAGAGCTCCCGGAGGGCGAGCAGCGCCTCGGTGTCGGTGATCGCCACGTAGCGGGCGCGGCCGCTGTCGCGCAGCATCGCGTGCTCGGGGCCGACGCCCGGGTAGTCGAGCCCGGCCGAGATCGAGTGCGCCTCGAGGATCTGTCCGTCCTCGTCGGCGAGCACCGCCGACAGCGCCCCGTGCAGGACGCCGGTCCGTCCGGCCACCAGCGAGGCGCCGTGGCGACCGTGCAGCCCCTCCCCGGCCGCCTCGACGCCGATCAGCTCGACACCGGTGTCGGCGACGAACGGGACGAAGCTTCCGATCGCGTTCGAGCCGCCGCCGACGCAGGCGATGACCCGGTCGGGCAGTCGCCCCGCCGCGGCGAGCACCTGCTCGCGCGCCTCGTCGCCGATCACCCGCTGGAGGTCGCGGACGAGCGCCGGATAGGGCGCCGGGCCGACCGCCGAGCCGATGATGTAGTGCGTGTCGGCGACGTTCGTCACCCAGTCGCGGATCGCGGCGCTGACCGCCTCCTTGAGGGTCCGCGCGCCCGCCTCGACCGGCTCGACGACGGCTCCCATCAAGCCCATCCGCTCGACGTTGGGCCGCTGCCGGCGCATGTCCTCGGTGCCCATGTGGACGACGCAGTCGAGCCCGAGCAGCGCGCACGCGGTCGCCGTCGCGACCCCGTGCTGGCCCGCGCCGGTCTCGGCGATGATCCGGCGCTTGCCCATCCGCTTCGCGAGCAGCGCCTGACCGACCGCGTTGTTGATCTTGTGGGCGCCGGTGTGGGCAAGGTCCTCGCGCTTCAGGTACACCGTCCGGCCGACCCGCTCCGACAGCCGCGACGCCAGATACAGCGGCGTCGGGCGTCCGACGAAGTCGCGGAGCAGGAGGTCGAGCTCGTCGCGGTAGCCGGGGTCCTCGCGGGCCTCCTCCCAGGCGGCGGTCAGCTCGTCGAGCGCGGCCACCAGGACCTCGGGAACGTAGCGGCCCCCGTAGGGGCCGAACCGTGACTCGATCGCGCTCAAGCGTCCCGCCGCCCGTGGGCGACTTCACGCCGGACCCGCTTGATCGCCCGGCGCCGGTCGCGGTCGGCCCGCTGCGCCTCGCCGGCCCGGCCCGCGGCCGCCATGAACGAGTCGATCCGGTTGTGGTCCTTGACGCCGGGGGCGGACTCGACGCCGCTGCAGACATCGACCCCCCACGGGTTCGCGGCCGCGACCGCGGCGCCGACGTTGTCGGCATTGAGGCCGCCGGCGAGGATCGCCGGGACCCCGCCGCGCCGTCCCGCGACGAGCTCCCAGTCGAAGCTCGCCCCGGTGCCGCCGTGGACGCCGGGACGGTAGGCGTCGAAGAGATGGAAGTCGGTCCGGTAGGCGCGCGCGGCCGTCACCTCCGCCGGCGAGCGGACGCGGAACGCCTTGATCACCTTGCAGCCGGTCCGCCTGTGGACTTCCGCGCAGTAGCTCGGCCCCTCCTCGCCGTGGAGCTGGACGAGCGTCAGCTGCTCGCGCTCGGCGGCGTCGACGATCTCATCGAGGTGGGCGTTGACGAACACCCCGGCGACCTCGCAGCGCCGCTTCAGGGCGGCGCCGACCTCCTCGGCCAGGCCGGGATCGACGAGCCGGGGCGACTCGGGGCTGTGGTTGAGCCCGACGGCCCAGGCACCAGCCGACACGGCCGCCTCGGCGTCGGCCATCGATGTGACTCCGCAGATCTTGACCTTCACAGGTCAAAGATCGCATACCGGCTCGCCGTCGCGCCACGGACGGCGGTGATCCCGGGCGCGGCCGACCTCAGCCCTGGACGCTCGCCGGCCGGTTGCCGAGCT
>DATMCB010000283.1:0-2856 GCA_035558835.1 Solirubrobacterales bacterium | reverse complement strand
CTCCGGACAGAGGTCGCCGTACGTGGTCACGAACCCCTCCGGCACCGCCCGGATCAGCTCGACGATCGCCTCCTGCCGCTCCGTGCCGGTGGGCCCGTCCTGCTTGCGCTTGCGCTTCGCCATCTCCCGCTCCTCCCCGTTTCCGTTCGCGGTAACGATGGCGCAGCGGGGCGCACCTGTGGGACGTCGTTCGTGCCGGTTCGTCACAGACGGGTGCCGATTCGCAGGCGGGGCGGCTTGACGGCGCCCATACAGTGGTCACGTCCATCAAGAGCGGCAGAGGGATCCGGCCCGATGACGTCGCAGCAACCGGTCGCCACCTCCGGGTGAAGGCACGGTGCTAACGCCGGAGTCGATGGAGGTGATCGAGTTGACCAGATTCAGCGAGCCGTACCGGACGATCGTCGTCGAGCCGAGGCGGGAGCCCGCGGCCCCGGCGCGCGAACCGAGGCGACCGCGCCGCCGGCCCGAGCCCGAGCCGGCGCCCGAGCCGGCGAAGGCTCCGGCAAGACGATGAGGGCGGCGCGGCCCTGGGAGGGCCAGGTGCCGTGCGGGCCGGTCGCCCATCGCCGGCGGTCCGTCCACGGGATCAGGACGTGGCGGCCGGTGCTCGGCCCCGGCGGCGCGCTGCTGCTCGGGAGCGTCGCCATGCGAAAGCGCTGGTTGCCCGCCGGCAAGACGACGTGGGCCAGCTGCGGCAACCGGCGGCGGGAGGCTCATCCGGCCGCCACCCCGGCGCCGGCGGGAGGCTGCACGTGCGGGCTCTACGCCCTCCACCCGGCGACGGCCGCGACCAGCGACGCGCTCGCGCCGGTCGCCACCGGGCCGAAGCTCGAGGTCGCCGGAGTCATCGAGGCCTGGGGGACGATCCACATTCATCGCGAGGGCTTCCGAGCCCAGTACGCACGGCCGGCGATCCTGCTGTTGATCGGCGCCGGTCGCGACTCCGACTACGGGCGCTTCGTCACCGACCTCGCGATCGCTCACCGCGCGCGCGTCGTCGAGCTGGACGAGCCGGCGGCGATCGAGCCGTGGTGCAGCGAGAGCGGAATCGGTCTGAGCACGGATCAGATCGATGCGTTGCTCACCGGCGGCGAGCCGGAGCCGGGGGTCGGCTAGCGCCAGACGAGATCGGGATCCAAGCCGATGCGGTCGACCTCGGCCAGCGCATCGTCGAGCGGTCGCGCCTCGCCCCAGGGGAACTCGACCTGCGGTGCCATCGGGACCCAGGGCGGCCTTGGGATCAGTCGGTCGGTCGGTCGCCGTCGCCAGGTCGGCGCCGCCGGCGTCAGGATCGGCATCCAGAACCGCGCGATCCGGGGGACGCGCCGATGCCACGGATCCGGCGAGCCGTCGCCGTGGACCACGCCGCACGAGACGTGACCGAGCGTCGAATCCGCAGGCTGGACGCGCTGCGAGCAGGTCCGGGTCAGCGAGGGCGGCAGCGACCAGAGGCGATCCCAGAGGTACATCGCCACGCAGCAGAGCGGGTAGCCGTAGTGGCGACCCGCCCGCCAGTCGCGGCGCAGCTCGCGGAGCTTCGCGGTCAGCGCCGGGCCCATCGGGGTCCGGTCGTCGCCGGATCCCGGTTCCTGACGGCGCCCGGCCGCTCACCTACGGAAAGACGACGGCGCCGGTGTCGGCGTCGGTCAGGGTGATCGCCAGCGCCGGGCAGGACTCGGCGGCGGCGATCAGCTCCTCGTCGGATCCTTCGCCGATCACGACGGCGGTCTCCTCGAGTGCGAAGACGCCGGGAGCGATCGCGACGCAGTCGCCATGGGCGCTGCAGGCTCCTTCGTCGATCGTCGGGATCAGGGTCATGATGTTGCCTCCTCGGTTGGTGATCGATGGGTGTCGGTGGTCTCTGCGTCGGCCGGCTCGTCGCTTTCGATCAGCCGCCGCAGGGCGGCCAGCTCGCGCGGGCGGTCGACGGTCAGCGCCGCGACCGGACGGCCGGCGCGCTGGTAGAGGACGTGGAAGTCGCGGGCGCCGGGCTCGCCGCTGACGCGGGCCTCGTCGGCGAGCTCGGCGTGGCCGACGTACTGGATCCGGGTCCCGTACTGGTCGCTCCAGAAGCTCGGCAGCGCCGGCGGCCGCGGCTCGTCGCCTAGGATCGCCGTCGCCACCGCAACGCCCTGGCGGCTGGCGGCGTCCCAGTGCTCGGTCCGGACGTGGTCGCCGTGGCGCTGGTCGAAGGGCCGCGAGACGTCGCCCGCCGCGTAAACGTGAGGGATGCCGGTGCGGCCGCCCGCGTCGGTCCGGATCCCGGCCGGGTCGAGGCCGCTGCCGGCGACCCAGTCCGCCGCCGGGGCGACGCCGACGCCGACGACGACCGCGTCACAGGCCAGCCGCTCACCGCCGGTCAGGCTGAGCTCCTCGACACGGCCGTTCCCGTGCGCCGCCTCGAGCGTCGTCTCGGTCATGACCCGGACGCCCTCGTCGCGATGGGTCGCGACGATCCAGCGCCCCACCACAGCGCCGAGGACGTGTGCGAGCGGCAGCCCCAGCGCCTCGACGATCGTCACATCAACTCCGGCGGCGCGAGCCGTGGCGGCGACCTCCTGGCCGATGAATCCGGCGCCCACGATCACGAGGCGGGCGCCGGGGCGCAGCTCCGACCGGAGCTTGCCGGCATCGGCGAGGGTCCGCAGCGGGAACGCGTTGTCGAAGCCCGCGAACATCGGCAGCGACCGCGGCGCCGCGCCGGTCGCGATCACGAGCTCGTCCCAATCGAGCTCCGTGCCGTCGTCGAGCTCGACTCGCCGGCCGCCGGCATCGATCCCGATCGCCCTCCGGCCGAGCAGCAGCTCGACCCCGTTGTCGGCGTACCAGTCGGCATCGCGGAAGCGGACGGCG
>DATMCB010000282.1:0-4578 GCA_035558835.1 Solirubrobacterales bacterium | reverse complement strand
GCTACCTGGAGCGCTGAGGCAATGGAATCGGCGACGAAGCCGGCCGCCCGAACGGCCGAGACGCGCGACTCGCGGCCCCGCAAGGCGCTGACGATCGGCGCCGTCTGCAAGGTGCTCGGCCAGGAGTTCGACGACATCTCGATCTCGAAGATCCGCTATCTCGAGGATCAGAAGCTGCTGACGCCACGACGCACGCGCGGCGGCTACCGCCTCTACAGCCAGGCCGACGTCGAGCAGCTCCGCGCGATCCTGCGGATGCAGCGCGACGAGTTCCTGCCCCTGCGCGTCATCCGCCAGGAGCTGGCCGCGGGCAAGATCGGCGGCGAGCGCGACCGTGGCGTCCGTGCGGCGGCGAGCCGGCGGGCGATGACCCTCGAGGAGCCCGACGAGTGGATCGGAACCGACGACGTGCTCGAGCAGACCGGCGCGACGCAGGAGCTGATCCGCGAGCTCGAGGACTACGGGATCGTCCAGCCCGAGCAGCGCAACGGCGGCAAGCAGTTCGACGAGACCGACGTCGAGATCGTCCGGGCGGCGACCGAGCTGTCGCGGTTCGGCGTCGGCGGCCGCAACCTCCGGGTCTTCCGGACCTCGGCCGACCGCGAGGCGGCGCTGCTCGAGCAGCTGATGGCGCCCGGCCTCAGGTCACGCAGCCAGGCCCGCCGCAAGGAGGCCATCGAGAGCCTCGAGGGCCTCGCGGCGACCTGCACGCAGCTCAAGCACCTGCTGCTCGTCCGCGATCTCAGGCGCCTCCGCGGCTAGTGGTCTAGGGCCGATGCCCACGGTCGTTCGCAGCCGCGTGATCGGCGCGAGCGCCGAGCGCGTCTGGTCGCTCGTCGCCGATCCGCACAACCTGCCGCGCTGGTGGCCGGAGACCCGCCGCGTCGAGGACGTCGCCGGGTCGGCCGGCGCCCGTCGCAGCACCTTCACGCTGGTGATGACGACGAGCAAGGGCCGGACCGTCCGCGCCGACCACCGCTGCACGGCGGCGACGGCCGGAAGGCGGATCGTCTGGGAGCAGCTCCTCGACGGCACGCCGTTCGAGGGCTTTCTCCGCAGCGCCGAGTTGGAGGTCCGGCTCGGCGCGGCCGGCGAGGCGACCGAGGTGACGATCGAGGCCCGAAGGCGCCTCCGCGGCATGTCCCGGTTAGGCTCGTTGCTGATGAGGCGCGCAACCGGTCGCACCCTCGAGCAGGCCCTCGACGGGATCGAGCTGTCGGTGGCTCCGGAGGGCTAGGGGGAGTGGGGAGATGACCCCGACCCGGGAGCTGCTCCGGCGCGACGCCGCCTACGACCGCTGGGGCGCGGCCGACCCCGGCGAAGGGCTCGGCGCCGCCGCCGAGGCGATGCTCCGCGCCGAGCTCGGGGAGTCCGAGGCGCTCGCCGGCGTTCCGCTCGATGCGGTGCGGATCGCGCCTCCGGAGACGATCCCCGCCGCCGTGATCGCGGCCGCCGGCGGCGAGGACGCCGTCAGCCTCGACGACGAGGATCGGATCCGCCATGCCGCGGGGAAGGGCTATCCGGACCTGATCCGGATGCGGAGCGGCGCCGTCGGGTCGGCTCCCGACGCCGTCCTGGCGCCGCCGGACGGCGAGCACGTCGCCGCCGTGCTCGAGGCCTGCGCGGCCGCCGGCGTAGCCGTGGTCCCGTTCGGCGGCGGCACCAGCGTCGTCGGCGGCGTCGAGCCCGAGCGGGGAGCCTTCGGGCGCCTCGTCGCACTCGATCTGACCGCCCTGCGCAGCGGTGCGATCGACCCGGTCTCGATGACGGCGCGACTCGGGCCCGGCCTCCGCGGGCCCGAGGCCGAGGCGCTGCTCAACACCGAGGGCTTCACCCTCGGGCACTTTCCGCAGTCCTACCGCTACGCGACGGTCGGCGGCTTCGCGGCGACCCGTTCGGCCGGGCAGGCCTCGAGCGGCTATGGGCGCTTCGATGCGCTCGTCACCGAGATCGAGCTGACCAGCCCGGCAGGGGTCCTGCGGACGCTCGAGACCCCGCACACCGCCGCCGGCCCGTCGCTGCGCGAGGTCGCGATCGGATCCGAGGGAGCCTTCGGGGTCATCACCGACGTCGGAGTCCGGGTCCGGCCGGCTCCCGCGCGGCGCCACTACGAGGGCTGGTTCGCGCCCGGCTTCCCGGACGGGATCGAGATCGCCCGTCGGCTTGCGCAGGACGGGGCGCTCCCGGACGTCGTCCGGCTCTCCGATCGCGAGGAGACACGCGTCTCGCTGGCGATGTCGGGGCTCGCCGGCGTCAGGCGAAGCGGCCTCGACGCCTATCTGCGCCTCCGCAGGCGCAGCGAGGGCTGCATGCTGATCGTCGGCTGGGAGGGCGAGCGCGAGGACGTCGAGCGCCGCCGCCAGCTCTCGCGGCAGCTGCTCCGCTCCGGCGGCGCGGTGCCGCTCGGCACCACGCCGGGCACCTCCTGGTCGCGGGGGCGCTACGAGGGGCCGCACCTGCGCGACCTGCTGATCGATCGGGGGATCCTGGTCGAGACGCTCGAGACCTCTCACACCTACACCCGGATCGGCGAGCTCTACGCGGGAGTCAGCGCCGCCCTCCGCGGCGCGATCGAGGCCGGCGGCCGGCGCGGGATCGTCATGTGCCACGTATCGCACGTCTACCGCGACGGCGCCAGCCTCTACTTCACCTTCCTGACTCCGGCCCGGCACGGCGCCGAGATCGAGCAGTGGAGGGAGCTCAAGGCCGCGGCCTGTGGGGCGATCGTCGCCGCCGGCGGGACGATCACCCATCACCACGCGGTCGGCCGCGACCACGTGCCCTACATGCGCTCCGAGGTCGGCGAGCTCGGCATCGACGTCCTCCGCGCGATCAAGGACCAGCTCGACCCGACCGGGATCATGAACCCCGGGAAGCTGCTCGGCTAGACAACTCCGGCGGAATGCTCCGCTGCGCGTCCGGTCCGGTCGGCTCGGTGGCGGGACGCCTACTTGCCGGACTGGCCGCCGCCCTGGCCCTGGGGCGTCCGGACGAGGGGGATGTCGCCGCTGGCGAGCTCGTCGCCGGTGAAGGGGAGGATCGGGACCTTCTGCTTCGTCGCCTGCTTGATCTCGGCCTGAAGCTGGTTGATCGGCGTCGCCGAGATCCGGACCGTCTTCGCCTGGTTGCCGACGGCGACGGCGATCGGCGTCGGAACCGAGAGCCGGCCCGAGAAGCCGCCGTTCTCGTCCGAGTCGAGGCGGTCGATCGGGTAGCCGGCGCTGTCGCCGACCATCAGCCAGACGAGGTAGGACTTGCCGGTGTCGAGGTTCGGGTCGAGGCCCTGGACGTCGACGTCGACGTAGAGCTGCTGCTGGTCGGCGACGAGTCCGAACACCGCCTTGCCGGCGACGCCGCTGCCGCCGACCGGCTTCAACGGCACCGTCGTGATGTTGCTCTCGGCGCTGGTCGTCGTGCTGGTTGAGGTCGAACTGTCGGACGCGCTGCCGGAGCCGTCGAAGACGCCGGCGATGGCGAGGATGCCGATGACGAGCAGCAGGCCGACCGCGCCGAGGCCGGCGATCAGCGTCCGGCGGCGGGACGCGGCTGCGTCCGCCTCGGCGTCCTTCGCCGGCGCCGCGACCGGAGCAGGGGCGGCGGCCGTGTCGGGCAGGGCGGCCTTGCGGCGCTTCCCGCGCGGCTCCGGGAGGCTCGGCTGCTCGGCATCGGGCGCGATCACCGCGAGGCCCGTCTGGATCCGCTTCGCGAGGTCGAGGGCCGCCGGGTCGGCCTGGAGGTGGCGAATCGCGTCGGCCCGGCCGATCGGATCGGCCTGGCCGAGCAGGAAGTCGGTCAGCGCCACGTCGGTGTCGGGGTCGGCGCCACCGATCTCGGCCAGCGCCGCCCGGGCCCGCTCGCGGACGTCGTCCGCCGAGCCGCCGAGCAGGCCGGCGATGTCCTCGTAGCTCTGCCCGCGTTCGACGAGGAGTTGGAGCAGCGCGCGTTGATCCCCTTGCAGTGGCATCCGCGGAAGCCTATGCAACCGGGTGGATGGGCGATGCAGCCTCGCGGCGGCGGCCCGATCGACCCGATGCCGAATAGTCTGGCCCGATGGCGGACGAGCCCGGCACGGTCCCCGAAGGCCACCTGGCCGACCTCCTCGGCATCGAGGGGTTCGAGTTCGACGGCGAGGCGATCGCGACGATGCGGCTGCCGGTCCGCGACGGCGTCAAGCAGCCGTTCGGGATCGTCCACGGTGGCGCCTTCGCTGCCCTGTCGGAGACGGTCTGCTCGATAGCGACCTACACGGCGGTCCGTCCCCGGCTGGCGCTGGGGCAGGCCAACGAGACGATCTTCATGCGGGCGGTCACCTCCGGCACCGTTCACGCCCGTGCCCGCGCCCTGCACCGCGGCAGCACGAGCTGGGTCTGGGACGTCGAGATGCGCGACGACGAGAAGCGCCTCTGCGCGACCTCGCGGCTGATCATCGCCGTCCGCGACGCCCGCTGATCGGCCCGGCTACCCGCGGAAGCCGTTCGTGATCGGCAGGCGGCGGTCGCGGCCGAAGGCCTTGGTGGTGATCTTCACCCCCGGCGGCGCCTGGCGGCGCTTGTACTCGGCGCGATCGACGAGATCGGC
>DATMCB010000281.1:0-4157 GCA_035558835.1 Solirubrobacterales bacterium | reverse complement strand
AGGAGAAGCTCCCGGCCTGCGGAGCCCGGTAGAGGAGCGCCTCGAGCTCGTCGCCGGCCCAGGTCCCCGGCGAGCAGCTCAACGACGCGCCGGGCTCGGAGCCGCCGCTGACCGTCGGTGCCGAAGCGGCGGCGGGCTTCTTCAGCAGGGCCGGCAGGTTGGGCCCCCAGATCGTCGCGGTCGCGACGTTGAGGTTGCCCCCGCCGCTGCCGTCGAGCTTCGCCCAGCCGATCCCGCTGGTGCCGTAGTTGGCCCAGTAGATCCGCTGGGTGTCGGTGTCGATCGCGACGCCGTGAACGCCGCTCGTCGCCGCGCCCTGATGGGCGAGGGTGGAGACGTGAGTGCCGTCACTGTCCGCGTACTGGATCAGGTGCTTCTGGCCGTAGTCGGACCAGTAGATCTTCCGCGTCGCGGGGTCGATCGCCGTGCCCTCGGGTCCATCGGTGACGCCGAGGTTGACGAAATCGCCGCCGCCGGGACCGTTGAGGTTCACGTAGGAGATCGTCATCCCGAGGCCCTCGGCGAAGTTCGACCAGTAGAGCCTATGGGTGACCGGGTCGATCATCATCCCGCGCGGCCCGTCGATGGTGACGTCCGGCGGGATCGTGAAGTCGTCGCCGGCGCCGCCGCCGGCGCCGTCGAGCTGAGCCCAGGAGATCGAGTTGGCGGCGTGATTGGGCCAGTAGAGGGTGCCGTAGGGACCTGCGTTGGGATCGATCGCGAGCCCGTGCGGGCCGTCGATCGTCGCGCCGGTGATGTTCAAGTCGCCGCCGCCGGAGCCATCGAGATGCGCGTAGGAGATCGTCGTTCCGGTGTCGCCCTTCCAGTTGGTCCAGTAGATCAATCCGCGCGACGGATCGATTGCCAGCCCCATCGGTCCGGCGAAGCTCGCGGCGGGCGCATTGACGATTCCGTTGCCGCCGTCGTCGTTGAGGTTGGCCCAGCCGACCGATTTGCCGTCGTAGTTCGAGAAGTAGATCCGGTCGGCGCCGTGGGCGACCGGGACGACGAGGAGCGACGCCATCGCGACCAGTCCGAGGACGAGGAGGCGGCGACGCCCGCTCCGGCTTGGGCTGATCGGCCGGGTCGAAGTGGGTTGAGAGCTAATCTGCTTCACCGTCCTTGGCTTGCTCGGCGCCGGAGCATGGCGCCGTCAGGGGACGCGGCATCGTACTCCTCGATGAACGGCGAATCCACCGTCAACCGGATCGCGGCTCCGCGCTGCCACGAATACTGCGGGCGAGGCCGACCGCCGTCACCAGCCAGGCGACCAGCGCGACCGTGAAGAAGACGTGCGGGATCGGATCGAGGCGGGGCGGGCGGCCGCTCAGCGGCTCATCCGGTTCATCGCCCGCCGCAACTCAGCCCCCGAGACCGATCCGGGCACCTCGGTCGCCCGGTAGCTGGCGCCGCGCGCGTAGGTAATCCTGAAGTACGGCTTGCCGCGCTCGTTGTAGGCACCGACGGCGCCCGGCGCGCTGACTCCCCACCCGATCAACCAGCCGCTGGCGACGCGGCGGGCGGAGCCGCCGGCGCCCGAGACGACGATCTTCGGATCGACCACCTGCTCGACCATGTGCGCGACGCCGCGCCGTTCGTCGATCCGGTAGCGGACGCCGCGCGGCGGGCGATCGAGGGATGTCGAGTTGTCGAAGATGGTGATCGTCCCGTCGTCGAGGACGTTGACGTCGTGCTGGGCGCCGAGCGGATAGTCCCCTCGCGGATCGCCGCGGACCTCGAGGCTCTTCGCCGTCTCGGTGCCGCCCAGCTTCCAGACGATCCGCCCGGTCCGGCGATTCACCTTGTAGATCGCGTCGAGATGGCGGAAGGAGAGGTACATGTACTTGCCGACGACGTCGACCGCGTTCCAGTGCGAGACGTCGTGGTTCGCAAAGGCGCCGGCGATGATCGACGGCCACCACCGCGCCGGGGTCTCGTCGAGCCCGATGTGCTCGCCGGAGTCCCAGCTCCGAGCGACGTCGCCGTCCGGGGTGAGCTCCTCGAGCGTCGTATTCCTGATCCGGGCGTCGGCCGGGCCGCCGTAGGCGGTGATGTCGACGTGATCGACGAAGGTCGGCGCGCCGATCAGGTCGTTGCCGTTCGGCAGCCGCTCGTGGTCGTGGACGTCGACGTAGCTGTCGGTCGAGGAGTCGACCGTGCGGATCAGCCGGCCGGTGAGCGTCCGCTCCTCCCAGCGGCCGTAGTCGGGGTTGCCCGCGAGCAGGCCCCCGTTCCAGCCGACGGTGCCGTCGGGGAGGATCTGCGCATCGAAGGGCGGGCGGTCGGTGGCGAGCCACCAGACCGGCGCGCCGCTGCGGTTCATGACGACGGCGTAGTTGGGCGGCAGCTGGATCGTGAACAGCCGCGGCCCGCCCTCGCGGACGGTCTGGAACGTGAACGCGCCCATGTCCTCGGGCAGGCAGCGGACGTACGCGCGGCGGGTCCGGTCCCGCCGTGAGAAGCTGATTCGGGTTCCCTCGCCGCTGCTGAGATCGACGTGAGCGGAGAAGCCTCCGCGGCGGGCCTTGCCCCCACCGATCGCGGTGCTCCAGCCCTTCGCGCCGCCGACGGTCAGCGTCAGCCCGTCGCCGTTGCAACGCGCTCCGTAGGTGCCGACGCCCCACTCGAAGCCGGGGAGGAGCGCGTCGCCGTCGCCGGTCCCGAGCGTCGGGTGTGCCGCGGATGCGCTCGCCGGTGCTGCGGCCGCGAGGAGCGCGACGGCGAGCAGCGGCAGCAGGCGGATGCGCGTGAGCATGGCTACCAGCGTATTGACTTCGGATCAACAAGGTGCCGGTGGCCGGGCGGCGTGTAGGTTGCGGCGATGGCCGACCCCGAGACGACGTCGGAGCTCGCCCCCGGCCTCTGGAGCTGGGCGCGCCGTCACCCCGAATGGCACCCGGGCGATTTCGGCGCCGAGGTCGTCAGCTTCATGGCCGTCGCAGGCGAGGAGACGCTGCTGGTCGACCCGCTGCTCGACGACGACGATCCCGCCTGGGAGCTGATCACCGGGAGCGGGAGCGGTCCGATCCGGGTCCTGATCACGATCACCTACCACGTCCGCAGCGCCGAGCCGGTCCGCGACCGCTTCGCCCCCGACCGGGAGGTGACGATCCACGGCCATCCCGCCGTCGCCAAGCGGCTCGCCTCGAGCGCCGGCTTTCACCCGTTCACCCCCGGCGACGAGCTGCCGGCCGGCGTCAGCGCCCATCCGATCGGCAAGCCGCGCCGCTACGAGACGCCGCTGCTGCTGCCCTCCCACCGCGCACTCGTCTTCGCCGACGCCGTCGCCGGCACCGATCAGGGACCGCGGATCTGGTCGGGCGAGAAGGTCGACGGGCGGGTCGCCCGCTTCTACTCGGAGCGGTTCGTGCCGACGCTCCTGCCCCTCCTCGACCTCGACTTCGACCGGCTCCTGCTCACCCACGGGCCGTCGGTCCTCAGCGACGGGAAGGCCGGCCTGCGCGAGGCGATCGACGCGCCGGTCTGGTACCACCGCGGCTGAGGGCCGCGGGCCCGCCGCGGCCCTATTCCTCGCCGGCCTCGTCCTCGTCGTCGGCGTAAAGGCTCTCCGAGGCGATCTCCTGCAGGCGCCGGTTCCAAAGCTTGATCTCGAGGAAGAGGTCGTCGCCGAAGCCGTGGACCGCATCGACCGCCAGCAGCGTGAAGCGGCCCTCGTTGACGGCGGCCTGGTCGAGCACCTCGCCGTCGAGCTCGGCCGTGACCGCGAGCGCGCCGCGCACCAGCGGCGTCCCCCAGATCAGCGTCAGCTCGCCGCCGCGGCCGCCGTCGCCGCGCCAGGCGCCGACGACGTCGTCGTTGAGATCGACCTCCCAGTCGGGGTTCTCGGCGGCGGTGACGTCGGTGAAGTCGGCGGTCGCGATCATCTCGCCGGGCTCGCCGTCCGGCTCGCGCGGGAACCCGACGTGGCCGAAGAACTCGGGCGTGACGCCGTCGACCGGGTCGGCGCCGGGAGCGACGACGGGCACGTAGGTGCGGCCGCCCCAGGTCCGCTCCGGGAAGTAGCGGACCGCCTCGAGGTCCGGCCCGGTCCCGGCCTCATCCGCGTGCGGCGCGCAGGCCTCCGCGAACGCCGCGCCGAGCCGCTCCTCCCAGCGTCCGTAGGGGCGTGACTCCTGGGGGCTGTCGGCGATGAAGCG
>DATMCB010000280.1:0-2108 GCA_035558835.1 Solirubrobacterales bacterium | reverse complement strand
GTCGAGACCCTGCTCTTTGGCAGCCTGCTCCTCGTCGACGACGGCGACATCGCGCTCGCCGCCGGCGCCGCGGCGGCGACACTGCTCGCCAGCGTCCTCGTCGGGCACCGCTGGCTGCAGCGGGGCTTCGACCCGGAGGGGCCCGGCTCGCGCGGGCGCTCGGCGGCGCTGCTCGACGCCCTGCTGCTCGGCCTGATCGCCCTGGCGACGACGGCGGCGCTGTCCGTCGTCGGCGCCCTCCTCGTCGCCGCCCTCTTCGTCGTCCCGGCGATCACCGCCCGCCTGCTGACACGGCGGCTGCTCAGCCTGCAGCTCGCCAGCGTCGCGCTCGTCGCGATCGAGAGCACTGCCGGGCTCTGGCTCTCGGTCAAGACCGACGCGCCGCCGGGGGCGACGATCGCCTGCGTCTCCGGCGCCGTCTTCGCCCTCGTCGCGATCGCGCGACCGCTGCTCGCCCGCGCCTCGCGGGGCTTGCCGGCGGTCGCGGCGGCGCTGGCGCTGGCCCTGCTTCTCGGCGGCTGCGGACAGGGAGGCGAGGGCTCCGACGGACGGCTCGAGGCGGTGGCGACGACGACCGTGGTCGGCGACTGGGTCCGCGCGGTCGGCGGCGACGCCGTCGCGGTCGACCAGGTGCTGGAGCCCAACACCGACCCACATGAGTACGAGCCGCGGCCCAGCGACATCGAGGCCGCCGCCGGCGCGGCGCTGGTCTTCGCCAACGGCGACGGCCTCGACAGCTGGATCGACGAGGTCGTCTCCGACAGCGGCAGCGGCGCCGAGGTGGTCGACCTCGGGGCGGTCGTGCCGGATCGCCTGCCGGGCGAGGACCAGAGCGAAGAGGCGTCCCGGTACGACCCCCATTGGTGGCACGACCCCCGCAACGCCGAGGCCGCGGTCGCCGAGATCGAGCGCCGCCTCGCCGCCGCCGACCCGCCCCGCCGGCGTCTGTTCCAGCACAACGCCGAGCGCTACCTCGCCCGGCTGCGGGCTCTCGACAGCGGGATCCGCCGCTGCGTCGACGCGGTCCCGGCCGCGCGCCGCAAGCTGGTCACCGATCACGACGCCTTCGGCTACTTCGCCCACCGCTACGGGATCGATGTGGTCGGCGCGGTGATCCCGTCGCAGACGACCCAGGCGCAACCCTCGGCCAAGGACCTTGCCGAGCTGGCGCGTACCGTCGAGGAGCAGGGGGTGAGCGCGATCTTCCCGGAGAGCTCGCTGAGCCCGAAGCTGGCCGAGGCGATCGCCCGCCAGACCGGCGCCTCGGCCGAGCACACGCTCTACGGAGACTCGCTCGGTCCCGAGGGCTCGGCCGGCGCCACCTACCTGGGGATGGAGGCCGCCAACGCCGACGCGATGGTCGCCGGCTTCACGGACGGGCGGCGCGGATGCCGGCTGAGCCGATGAGCGCGGACCGCGACGGAGCCCTGGTCGAGGCCGACGGCCTGTCCGTCGGCTACGGCGCCGGAGCGGCGATCGCCGAGGTCGGGTTCTCGCTGCGCGGCGGCGAGCGGATGGCGCTGCTCGGCCCCAACGGCGGCGGCAAGACGACCCTGCTCCGGGCGCTGCTCGGCGAGCTGCGGCCGATGCGCGGGACGCTGCGCGTGGGGGCACGCTGCGCGACGGTGCCGCAGACCGAGCGCACCCGGCTCGACTACCCGGTCTCGGCCCTCGACGTGGCGGCGATGGGCGCGCTCTCGCGGTTGCCCTGGTGGCGGCGCCCCGGACGGGCGGAGCGCGAACGGGCCGGCGCCGCGCTCGCGCGGGTCGGCCTCGGCGCCCAGGCCGGGGAGACCTTCGGCGAGCTCTCGGGCGGCCAGCGCCAGCGCACGCTGATCGCCCGCGCCCTCGTCCAGGACGCCCAGGTGCTGCTCCTCGACGAGCCGTTCACCGGGCTCGACCGCCCCGGCTCGGAGCTGCTCGACGGGCTGATCGCGGCGCTCGCCGGGGAGGGGCGGGCGATAGTCGTCGCCACCCACGACCTCGAGCAGGCGCGGCGCTGGGACAGCGTGCTCTGCCTCAACCGCGGCCAGGTCGCGGTCGGCCCGCCGGAGGAAGTGCTCGACCTCGCCGTCCTCGAAGAAACCTACGGCGGCGCGATCGTCGAG
>DATMCB010000279.1:0-2332 GCA_035558835.1 Solirubrobacterales bacterium | reverse complement strand
AACTCGCCGACGATGTCGATCCCCTCGGAGGCCGTCGTCCGCAGGCCGGTTCCGGACGGATCGGCTTCGATCAACGCTGCCGCGTCGGCTCCGGCGAGTCGCATCGCGGCCCGGCAGATCGTCTCGCGGGCGGCGCTGGCGACGGTGCTGCGGGCGAGCTCGCCGACCGCCTCGGCGAGGGCGGCGAAGTCGTCGGCGTGCGCCTGCAGCTCGGCCTCGGACGCCTTGCGGTCGGTGATGTCGTGCATGAGCCCGTGGACGACCGTCTCGCCATCGACCTCGGCGATCGTCGCGGCGAGCTCGACCGGGAAGACGCGCCCGTCCTTGGCGCGGGCGGTCCGCTCGGTGCGGATCTCGAACCGGCCGGTCTCGGGGATCCCCGGCCACGAGCGCGAGAGGATCGCCCGGAACTCGTCGCGGTCCTCCGGCGGCACGATCAGGTCCGTCAGCGCTCGGCCGATAGCCTCGCCGGCGGCGTATCCGAACGTCGTCTCGGCGGCCCGGTTCCAGCCGGTGACGACGCCGGCGGAATCGGTCGAGACGTACGCCTCGTTCATCAGGTCGAGGATCACCTCCCGCTGTGCCGCCTGCTGGGAGAGCTCACGCTGCTGGCTGACGTTCTCGAAGACGGCGACGACCCCGACGGTCTGGCGCCCTTCGCGGAGCGGCGCGGTCCGGACCGAGTAGGACTGGTCGCTGTACTGGGCCGGGTACTCGAGCCGGCGCTCCTCGCCGGCAAGCCCGGCGCGGTAGTTGTCGATCAGCGCCGCCGTCTCCGGCGTGCCCGGCAGCAGGTCCTCGACCCGGCGGCCGACGACCTCCTCGCCATCGAGCGTCCGGCCCTCCCCGTAAGCGGACCGGACACGGAGGTCGCGGTCGATCAGGACGATCGTCAGGTTCGGGAGCTGATCGAGGAGCTTCAGGTAGCGCTGCTCGCGCCGGCCGCCGCGGCGGACGAGCAGGATCGTGACGAGGGCAGCCGAGAGCGCCGCGACGATCGCGATCTCGAAGCCGTGCGCTATGTCCATCAGGTCCTCTCGACGATCCCGGGGCCCGAAGGCCCCGCCCACGTCTCGGCTATCGGCTCCGGAGCGCCGATCCTTGACCGCGGCAGACGGCGCCGGAACGACTCAGTCGGCGAAGACGATCCGCTCGACGGCAGCGAGATCGGGCTCGCAGCCGATCACCGCGGGCGCCTTGCCGAGCGCGGTGTCGGGGTCCTTGAGGCCGTGTCCGGTGAGCACGCAGACGACCGTCTCCACCGTCCTCCCGTCCCGACCCACCGGCAGCCCGTGCGCGAGCAGGCCGGCGACCGAGGCCGCCGAGGCGGGCTCGCAGAACACGCCTTCGCCGGCGGCGAGGAGCCGGTAGGCGTCGAGGATCTGCTCGTCCTCGACGGCCGCGATCCGGCCCCGCGACGAGGTGACCGCGTCCATCGCCTCCTCCCAGCGGGCCGGGTTGCCGATCCGGATCGCCGAGGCCACCGTCTCCGGCGATTCGACCGGATGGCCGAGGACGAGCGGCGCCGCCCCGGCCGCCTGGAAGCCGAGCAGCATCGGCAGCCGCTCGCAGTACTCGTCGAAGCCGCGCCGGTAGGCGGTGATGTTGCCGGCGTTGCCGACCGGGATCGCGAGCGCGTCGGGGGGCCCGCCGAGCTCGTCGCAGATCTCGAACGACGATGTCTTCTGACCCTCGATCCGGTGCGGGTTGACCGAGTTGACGAGCTCGATCGGATGCCGCTCGGCGAGCTCGCGGACGATCCGCAGGGCATCGTCGAAGTTGCCGCGGAGGGCGATGACGCGGGCGCCGTGGATCAGCGCCTGGGCGAGCTTGCCGATCGCGATCTTTCCCTCGGGAACGATCACGGCGCCGCGCAGCCCGGCCCGGGCCGCGTAGGCGGCGGCGCTCGCCGCGGTGTTGCCGGTCGAGGCGCAGATGACCGCCTCGGCGCCGTCGGCGACCGCGCGCGAGACCGCGACCGTCATCCCCCGGTCCTTGAACGAGCCGGTCGGGTTGGCGCCCTCGACCTTGAGGAAGACGCGGGCCCCGACGCGCTCGGAGAGCACCGGCGCCGGGAGCAGCGGCGTGCCGCCTTCGTCGAGGGTGACGATTGGGTCGTCTGGTCCGATCGGCAGCCGCTCGCGGTACCGCTCGATCAGTCCGCTCACGAGTACTCCTTCTCGATCACCCGGATCGCCCGCGGGGCGGCGCCGAGGAAGTCGAGGTCGGAGATCTGCTCGAGCGCCGCGTAGAAGTCGCGCTCGGCGGCCCGGTGGGTGACCATCACGAGGCTCGCCTCGCGGCCGGTGCCGCGCTGGACGACGCTCTTGAC
>DATMCB010000278.1:0-10969 GCA_035558835.1 Solirubrobacterales bacterium | reverse complement strand
CCACCGGTCCCAGGCCCCGAGCGCGATCGACGTGGTCACGAGCACGTAGTAGCGGGCGATCCGCCCGATCCTGCCGGCCGCGGCGGGTGCGGAGTCGCCGGCCGCGGCCGCCGCGAGCAGGCCGGCCTGGGCGGCCAGCGCGAGCCGGTAGAGGCGCCCGCGGCGGAGCAGCGTCAGGTTGGCGAGGAGGGCGAGGACGTGGAGGAGCGGGCTCGCGTAGCGGAGCAGCCGGTGGGAGACGATCTCGTAGCCGAACAGCGGGCCGTAGCCGCGCGGGTCCCACATCCGATCGGCGATGACGATGTCGGGCAGCCCGACCATCATCCGCCGCTTGCGCGCGAACTCGCCGGCGGCCGAGGGGACCAGCTTCTCGCTCGCCCGCGCCGCCGCCACCTCGACCGAGCGCCAGCCGTCCTTGCGGAGGACGAACGGGAACGAGAGGTCATGGCTCCGCGACGGGGGAAGGAACCGATAGGCGGCGCGGCGGACCGCGTAGATCCCGCCGTTGCCGGCGGTGATCCCGCCGAGCCCGGACTCGAGGTCGCGGACCGCGGTCTCGTAGCGCCAGTAGAGCCCCTCTTCGTTGTCGCCCCCGGCGTCCCCGGTGAACGCGACCCTCCCGCAGACGTAGCCGACGTCGCCATCGGCGAAGGCCGCCACTAGCGCGGCCAGCGCTCCGGGCTCCCAGACCGAGTTGGCGTCACTGAAGGCGACGATCTCGCCCCCCGACCGTTCGACTGCGGCGTTCTGGGTCGCGATCTTCCCGGCGCGGGGCAGGTCGAGGACCATGTCGGCGCCGGCGGCGCGAGCCAGCTCGACGGTCCGGTCGGAGGAACCGTCGGAGGCGACGATCAGCTCGAGCTGCTCGCGCGGATACTCCTGGGCGAGCGCGTCCGCGACCTTGGCGGCGATCACATCCTCCTCGTCGAAGGCGGCGACGATCAGCGAGACGGCCGGGAGCTCGGCCGGCACCGGCGGCACGGTGCGGCGGCCGCGCAGGCGCTCGAGCGCCGCGAGGCTGAGCGGATAGGTGACGTGGGTATGGACGAGGCCCGCAACCGAGCCCCAGAAGATCTTCCGGGCGAGTCCCATCACGAGCGCCGATTATCGGCTGCCGGCGCCGGCGCGGGCAGCCCGGAGGCGCTCGTAGAGCGCGAGCGTGCGTGCCGCGATCGCATCCCAGCCGTAAGCGCCGGCAACCGCGGCCCTCGCCGCGCCCGCGAGCCGGTCGCGCTCGGCGGGATCGGCGATCAGCTCGTTGAGGGTGGTGGCCAGCGCCTTCGCATCGCCGGGCGGGACGAGCCGGGCGGCGCCGTGGGTGCGGCCGAACTCGGCGAAGCCGCCGACGTCGCCGAGGACCATCGGCTTGCCGAAGGCGAGGCCGGCGTAGAGGACGCCCGACTGCTCGATCTCGCGGTAGGGGAGCGCGAGGACGTCGGCGCGGCGGAGCAGCGCCGGGATCTCGGGGTCGGCGACGAAGCGCGGCAGGAACCGGACCCGGCCGGGAGCGCGGGCGGCGAGCTCCTCGAGTGGCGCCAGCGGCATCCGCGGCATCCCGGCGATCCAGAGCTCGGCGCCCTCGACCGACGCGAACGCCTCGAGCAGCGTGTCGATTCCCTTGTAGGGACGAAGCAGGCCGAAGAAGAGGATCACGGGACCCTCTGCGCCCTCGAGCTCGGCCGGCAGCGGCCGCTCCTCGGGCAGCGCCGTCAGGTAGTCGAGCGGCCCGTGCGGGATCACCTCGACCTTGGCGGCGGCGATCCCGACCTCGTCGCGAAGCCGCGCCGCGGCCCCCTCGGTGTGGACGACGACCGCATCGAAGCGGTCGAGGTAGCGGCGCTGGGCGGCGAGCCTGCGGCGCTCGCCCGGCTTCGGGAGCGGGTAGTGGAGGGTGATGACGCGGGGATGGTCCCGGCCGGCGCCGATCAGGAAGCGATCGACCGCCGGCAGCGTCGTCCACTGCCAGTGCTCGACGTCGGCGCCGGCGAGCCGGCGGCGGGCCCGGACCATCCCCGGCACGTGCTCGAGCGCCTTGACCGCGAGGCGGGCGCGGCCGGGACCGACGCGCGAGCTGCGCCGGTAGAAGCACTCGTCGACGCGGTAGCCCTGCGGCGCCGGGACCGGGCCATAGAGGAAGCGGCTCGTCAGCAGCTCGACGTCGGCGCCGGCCCGTGCGAGCGCTGCCGCGAGCGAGCGGTCGTAGGGCGGCGTGAACGCGGAGGGATCGACGAGGGAGACCCGGAGCGGCGGCATGGGCGACGATTGTCCCGATGGAGCTCACCTACTGCGTCGTCAACACCAACGGCCGCGACGATCTCGCCGCCTGCCTGCGCGCGATCGCGGCCACGCATCCCGACGACGTCGAGCACGAGATCCTCGTCCTCGACAACCATTCCGACGACGGATCGGTCGACATGGTGGCCCAGCTCGCCCAGCGTGAGCGCGCGATCGGCGACCGGCTGCGGCTGATCGTCACCGAGCGCCGTCAGGGCAAGGCGCTGAACGACTCGCTGCTGCTCGAGTCGGCAAAGGGTGAGCACTGCCTGCTCCTCAACGAGGACTCCGAGCTGCTGCCGGGCGCTGTCGCGGCGCTGCTCGAGGCGCTCCGCACCGACCCCGGCGCGGGTGCCGCCGGGGCGCAGCTGCTCGGTCCCGGCGGGGAGCCGCAGCCCTGCGCCTGGCGGCTGCCCGGCGTCGGGACCGCCCTCGCCCAGGCGCTCTTCCTGCACCGGCTGCTCGTCACCGAAAGCGGCGGGGAGCGGACGCGGCAGGTCGGCTGGGCGCAGTCGGCGGCGCTGCTCGTCCGCCGCTCCGCCGCCGAGCAGATCGGCTGGCTCGACCCCGACTTCTTCGTCTACTCGGACGAGACCGATTTCTGCAAGCGCCTCGGCGACGCCGGCTGGCATACCCTCTACGTCCCCGCCGCCCGGGCGATTCACCACGAACAGCTCGCCAACGACCGCTCCGCCGGCGAGCGACGGGTGGTCGAGTTCCACCGCAACCGCGACCTCTACATGCGCAAGCACCACGGTCCGGCCGCGGCGGCCGCCGTCCGGGCGCTGACCGCCTTCTCATACCTGCCGCGGGCGTTCGCGGCCCTGATCCTCCCCGGCCACGACCCGGGCTGGTACTGGCTCCACGCGCGCAAGGCCCTGCGGCCGACGGGCGAGGGGCTGCGGGAGCTCGCCGAGGGTTCGAGTGGCTGAGAGGGCGGTCGATCCGCAGCAAGCGGCCGCTGATCCCGATTTCATCCCGCATACGGGACGAATCCGCCCTCAGCAAGTGAAGAGGCCCGGACCGCGCCCTAGAAGTTCCCGCGGTCGCGGTCGCGGATGTCCTGCTCGTAGAGCTCCTCGGCGCGAGCCTGATCGTCGCTCTCGGCCCCCCGCTCACGGCGCATCCGCGCCAGTCGCTCGCGCCAGTCCTCAGCACGGAGCGCCGCGGTCACCTGCTCGCGTTCGGAGCGGTTGACGGGTCCGCCGAACCAGAGGATCACCGGGTAGAGAGCGAAGACTGCAAGTCGGGAGAGGAAGCCGGCGGCGCCCTCGGTCGGGAGCAGGAGCTCGCCTCCGGCGATCAGCACCGCGGCGGCGCCGACGACGACCGTCAGGCGACCCCACTGCCAGGGGATCGGGAAGATCCGGCGGCTGACCGCGTAGATCAGGACGATCACGATCAGGTAGGAGATGATCAGCGCGACGCCGGCGCCGACGATCCCCCAGGCCGGGACGAGGATCAGGTTGAGGACGACGTTGGCGATCGTCGCGACGATCGTGACCGGGAAGTTGTAGCCCGTCTTCCCGGTCCGTCCGAGGATCACGACGAGCGCCAGGTAGATCCCGTAGAGGGCGGCGCCGAGGGCGAGCGGCCCGATCGCCTCGTAGGAGTCGAAGAAGCTCGGGTCGGCGAGGAGGCGGACGATCCAGCGCGCCTCCAGCCACATGCCGACGACGATCACGCCGCAGAGCGCCGCGAAGGCGGTGACGACGACCGCGTAGGTGCGGCGCGCCTCCTCGTCGTCGGAGATCGAGTAGGCGAGCGGCGGCCAGGCGAGCTGGAAGCCGCGGACGACGACCTGGATCGCCTGGCTGAACTTGAAGGCGAGCCCGTAGAGGCCGAGCTGGGCGAGTCCCAGCGAGTGGGAGATGATGATCCGGTCGATGAACGCGAGCGAGTAGATCGAGATCTCGGCCGGCATCGTCGGCAGCCCGAAGCGGAACATCCGCCGCAGCAGCTCGCGATCCGGCCACAGCGACAGGCGCCGCCGCTCGGCGAAGATCAGCCAGAGCAGGAACGGCAGCCCGGCCAGGTAGGCGCCGAGGAGCAGCCCCTCCGCACCCGCGTCGGCGCCGACGACGAGCGCCACCGTCAGCGGGATCGCCAGCAGGACGTTGCCGATCGTGAACGCGAAGTAGGCCTTGGCGCGCTCGTCGAGGCGGAACAACGTGACCATGTACTCGTAGAGCGTCAGCACCCAGAGGCCGCCGATCGCGATCCGGACGAGGCCCGGGTCGAGCGGATCGCCGCTGATCAGATCGCCGATCTGCGACGCGAAGGGCAGGGCGACCAGAGCGGCGATCGTCGTCGTCCAGAGCAGCGCCGCGAACCCGGTGGCGATCACCCTGTCGCCGCGCTCGCCGGGCAGGTAGTAGAAGCGGAGCAGCGCCTCGATCAGCCCGAGCCGGATGACGATGCTGGCGGCGACCACGGTCGAGAAGAGCAGCTCGGCCTGCCCGTAGTCGGCGGTGGTCAGATACCGCGTGTAGAGCGGCAGCAGCAGGACCGCGAGCACCTTCGAGGCGACGCTCGCGGCCGTGTAGGCGAAGCCGGTGGTGGCGAGGCGGCGGAGATAGTCGAGCATCGGCGCCCCGATCAGCCGCCCGGGCGGCGGGGGGCGCGGACGAGGGCGGCGCCGGCGATCGCGAGCACCGCCCAGGTGATCGGGTCGATCAGGAAGGCCGCGTAGCCGAGGCTGTGGACGAACATCAATGCGTAGATCGCCAGCAGCGTCGCCGCCAGCGCCGGCCCGCGCGCCCGCCGGCGGAGCTCGAGGCCGGTCGCCGACAGCAGCGCCCCGAAAGTGACGACGAGCAGCGCGACGTAGGCGATCACGCCGATCGCCCCCTGCTCGGCGGCGACCGTCACCGGCTCGGTGTGGCTCTCGGCCGCGAATCCCTCGCCCTCGTAGTAGCGGGCGGTGAACTCGTCGGCGAAACCCCCGGAGCCGACGCCGGCGAGCGGGTGGTCGCGGGCGATCTCGAGGCCGCCGTCGATCAGCCCGGCCCGGCCGCTGGTCGTCTCGCTGCTGAGCCCGCCGCCGGCGATCAGCAGCACGGCCGCTGCCAGCGCCACCACCGTCGCCGCCCCGGCGACGAGGCCCCGCGCCACACCCCAGCGGGCGGCGACGAGGACCAGGAGCGCCGCGAACAGGGCCAGCGAGCTGGTCTGCGAGAAGCTGATCAGGAGCAGCACGAGGAATGCGGCGAACAGCGCCGCGGCCGCCCAGACCTCCTTCGGGCGGCGTCCGTAGGCGACGATCGCGGCGAGCACGGTCATCGTCACCGCCAGGTAGCGGCCGAGGATGTTCGGGTCCCAGAACAGCGAGTTGACCCGGAAGTAGGGATGGGCCTCGTTGCCCGAGATCACCTTGTCGTTCCAGAGCAGGCCGCCGGAGACGTACTCGATCGCGCCGACGGCGAGGAAGACGGCCCCCTCGATCGCGAGGACTGCCAGGATCGCCCGCAGCGCCGCACGGTCCCAGCGGACCTCGGCGAGGAGCAGGTAGAGCGCTGCGAACGGGGCGAGGAAGAAGGCGACGTTCTGAAGCGGGTCGGTGAGATCGTCGACGTATGCCGCCTGCAGGGCGTAGAGGACGACAACGGCCGCGAGCACCCAGCCGATCGCGTCGAGCCAGCGGCCCCGGTCGGCCGGTGCGGGCCCCGGCGGAGCGGGTTCGCGCCAGGCGTCCCAGACGGCGGCGGCGAGGCCGCCTGCGATCACCGCGTAGAGGGGAAGGAGCAGGTTCGCATCGCCGCCGCCGAGGTCGATCGGGATCCGGAACGGCATCGCCGCGACCAGCGCCGGCGCGAGCCAGGTGGGCCGGCGGCGGAAGAGCCAGGCGAGGACCGCGATCCCGACCGCGGCGGCGATGATCGCGGCGACGAGCAGCGGCGGGTGATCGCGGAGATCGGCGATCCGGGTGCTGTCCCAGTTGTCGGCGAGGACCAGCACCGGCCCCAGCAGGACCGCGACGGCGAGGCTCGTGACCCGGGCGCGGCGGCCGAGCGCCGGGACCAGTCCCGCAGCGGCCGCGACGGCGCAGACGACCGTCCCGGCCCAGAGCACCGGCTCGTCCATCAGCCGCCGCCCCCGGCTTCCGGGAGCGGGACGGTCACCTCGATCCGCCCCGGCGGCTTGACGTCACGGCCCTGCTCGCCGAGCACGACCTCGAGCGCGTAGAGGCCCGGCTGCGCGCGCTCGCCGGTGTCGGTGCGCCCGTCCCAGGTGTAGGTGTGGGGCCCCGCGTCGAGGTCCTGCCCCTCCGCCAGCGTCGCGACGAGACCGCCGTCGCTGCCCTCGTTACCGTCGATGATCAGGACGTCGACGTCGGAGTCGGGCTCGGCGAGCGTGAAGGCGACGTCGGCGCGCCCGCGCTCGAGCTGCGGCGAGAGGACGACGGTGTTGACGAGGTCGTCGGCGGAGCGCGCGACCCGCTCGACCGCGAAGGCCGCGAACGTGAGGAGGAGCAGGCAGGCGAAGAGGACCGCGCCGAGGTCCGCCCCGCGCCGGCCGCCATCCCGGCTCATCCGCTCAGCCCTTGCCGTCCCGGGCGACGTCGTCGCCGACGAAGGCGACGACGTCCGCATCGCTGTTCGCCGCGGCCTGGGCCTCGTTGTCGAATGGCTTGACGCTCTTGATCCCGAGCGCCCGCGCGACCAGCTTCCCCTCTCGCTGGGCGCCCTCGTCGTAGCGGACGATGCTCTTGCCGCTGCCACCGTTGGCCACGCTCGTCCCGATCACGTCGAAGTCGCGGTTGCCGAGCTGATCGGCGACCTCGCCGGCGAGGCCCGATGAGGTCGAGGCGTTGAGGACGACGACGCTGACGCCGCTCGGATCGATCCGTCCCGGCGCGTCGTTCTCGCTCTCGGCGCGGAGGAAGTGGGCGACGGCATAGAAGACGGCGCCGGCGACCGCGATCGCGACGAGCGAGATGACGAGCGGATGGCGGGGACCGCGCTCGAGTGCCCGGCGCCACCACGGAGCCTTCTGGAGCTCGATCGCGCGCTGCTCGGCGGTCCCGATCCGTGCCAGCGCCGGCCGGTCGGAGGTGACGCGGTCGGCGGCCGCCGACCCGGCCCCGGCGGCCGGCGGAGCGATCGCGCGGAATTCGCGCGTGCCGGCGTCGGGCTCGTGGTTCATCCAGTCGGTGAGCCGGGCGATCTCGCGCCGCTGCTCGAGGAAGATCGGCAGCAGCAGCGCCATGCCGAGCATCGCGAACAGGGCCGCGATCCCGCCGAGCGGGACGAGCAGGCCGCGACCGAGAAGCGACTCGGTGGCGGCGGTGGCGATCAGCCCGGTGAGCATCTCGAGTCGGCCCCGGCGATCATCCGGCGATGCCCTGGTCGTCCTGTCCGACGACGACCGCCAGGTCGGCGCCGTTGGCGACGTCCTGGACCTCGGACGTGATCGCGACCACCTCGAGGTCGCCGAGCTGATCGCTGAGATCGGAGGCGAGCTCCTCGGCGTCGGACTTGAAGCCGCTCTCGAACATCACCGAGCTGGTCGGGAAGCTCCCCGCGTCGCCGACCTCGCCGACCTTCCAGCCCGCGTCCTTGACGAACACGCTCGCCGTCTTCGCGGTGCCCGGGACGCCGACGCCGCCCTCCGGCGCGGTCCCGTTCAGGACGGCCACCTCGGGCTTCGGCGGGGTCACGGTCCGCGCCGTGGTCTGCTCCGTTCCCGAGCCACTGTCGGAGCCGAACAGCCCGAAGCCCCCGGTCACGATCACCGCCGCGACGATCAGGGCGAGGAGGCCGAGGACGAGGACGAGCGGGCTCACCGGCGAGCGCTTGTCGAGCTCCTCGTAGCGGAACGCGACCTCGCCGCGGAGCCGCTCGCCCCGCCCCGGGCCGGAAGCGGCGGCCGGCTCCGCGCGCTCGCTGCCGGTGTCGGCGGGCGCGCCGATCCGCGGCATCGTCGCCTCGGAGGCGGACGTGCTCCGCTCCTGCTCGGCGGCGGCGCGCTCGGGAGCGCGACCCGCCCACTCGCGCAGACGGCGCAGGTGCCGCGCCTGCTGGAAGGTCATGAAGACGAGCACGGCGAAGCCGCCGAAGGCGACGAAGCCGAGGATCGCGCCGATCTCCTTCAGCAGGTCCATTCAGCGCGGGATCTTAGAGCCGCCACCGGGGGCCAAACCGGCGCTGATCACGCCGACGACGCGACGTGCCAGATCGGTCTCGTCCCCGCTGCCGATCAGATCCCTGAGCTCCTGGAGCGTCTCCTCCACCCGGGCCGGGTCGAGCGGCTCCGCCCGGACCGCCCTGACGATCCGCGCCTCCGCGGTCGGCTCCGCGCTCTCGCCGTCGGCGAGGAGCTGCTCGTGGAGCTGCTCGCCGGGCCGCGGCGAGGTGAACTCGATCGCGATGTCGGTGTCGGGCTCGTAGCCGGCGAGATGGATCATGTTCCGGGCGAGCTCGACGATCTTGACCGGCTCCCCCATCTCGAGCACGAAGACGTCGCCGTCGCCGCCGAGGTCGGCGGCGCGGATGACGAGCTGGACGGCCTCCGGGATCGTCATGAAATAGCGCGTCATCTCCGGGTGGGTGACCGTGACCGGCCCGCCACGCTCGATCTGGCTGCGGAAGATCGGGACGACGCTGCCCGAGGAGCCGAGCACGTTCCCGAACCGCACGGTCACGAAGCGGGTATCCCGGTGGCGGGTGGAGGCGGCGCGGACGATCGACTCCGCCATCGCCTTCGAGGCGCCCATCACCGTTCGCGGGTTGACCGCCTTGTCGGTCGAGATCAGGACGAACCGCTCGGCACCGGCGACCGCCGCCGTCTCGGCGACGACCCGGGTCGCGATCGAGTTGTTGCGGACCGCCTCGAACGGGTTCGCCTCGACGAGCGGCACGTGCTTGTAGGCGGCGGCGTGGAAGACGACCTCGGGACGGAAGCGCTGCATGACCTCGAGCATCCGCTCGCCGTCCTTGCAGTCGGCGAGCACCGACTCGACGCGGCTGAAGTGCCACTCGGAGGTGAGCTCGCGATCGATCTGGAAGAGGTTGTCCTCGGCCTGGTCGACGAGGACGAGCAGGCGCGGGCCGACGCGGGCTATCTGGCGGCATAGCTCGGAGCCGATCGAGCCGCCGGCGCCGGTGACGAGGACGATCCGGTCGCGCAGGTAACCGCCGACGCGGTCGAGCTCGATCACGACCGGCTCGCGCCCGAGCACGTCCTCGACCTGGACCTCGCGGAGCTGGCGGGTCAGCTGGACGCCGCCGCGGAGCAGCTCGAAGACGGTCGGCAGCGTCCGCACCCGGATCCCGCGCTCGCGGCACTCGGATACGACCTTGCCGCGGACGTGGCCGGGCGCCGAGGGGATCGCGATCACGACCTCGGCCGGCTTCTCGCGCTCGAGGATCTCGCCGAGCTCGTCCATCCCGCCGAAGACCTTCAGCCCCGAGAGTCGCATCCCGCGCTTGCGGGGATCGTCGTCGACGAAGCCGACCGGGTTGCCGAGCTCGGGGTTGAGGCGCAGCTCGCGGACGACCATCTGCCCGCCGGAGCCGGCGCCGACGACGAGGACGTCGTCGTGCTTGCGGCGGTTGTGACGCCGCATCCGGCGCTCGACGAAGTAGAAGCGGGCGACGCTCCGCGCGACGACGAGGAGGCCGAGCGTGAAGACGAAGTCGTAGATCATCACCGAGCGCGGCATCGGGCTCGAGAACGGCTTGGCGATCACGAAGATGGCGATCAGGAGCGCCGAGGCGACGGCGCAGGCGCGCATCACCGACCAGGTGTCGCCGATGTTGAAGTAGCGCCACCACTTCTGGTGCAGGCCCATCAGGCTGAATACGGCGGTCTTGCCGAGCGCGACGAAGACGATCGAGCCGGTCAGCATGTCGACGTAGCGGTTCGGGATCCCGCCCGGCTCGTCGATGAAGCGGATCTCGAAGGCGAGGTAGAAGGCGAGGGCCGCCAGCGCGGCGTCCGCCACGAGCTGGAAGATCCGGTGCCGGAGCACCGGCGCGCGCAGGCGGTTCATCGGCCAAAGGGTAGAGTCCCGGCCACGCGTACGACCTGCCGGATGCGGTCTGCGCAAGCCCCTCACCTCGCGCAGGACGCCGTTGCCGCACCCGCTCCTAATCGCCTCGATAACCGACCCGATCGTTAACTTCGCGGTCGACGTCGTTGATGCGATCGGCGTCGTCGGGATCTTCATCCTGATGACGTTCGAGAGCGCCTGCGTGCCGATCCCGAGCGAGGCGACGATGCTGTTCGCGGGCTTCAACGTCAGCGACGGCGACATGACGCTGTTCGCCGCCGTCGCCGCCGGCGTGCTCGGCAACCTGGTCGGCTCCTGGATCGCCTGGGGCGCGGGCTACTACGGCCGCGAGGAGCTGCTCGAGAAGAACCGGCTGATCCACATCAACCCGAAGCACCTCGAGACCGCCGACCGCTGGTTCCGCGAGCACGGCGAGGCGACCGTCTTCTGGTGCCGGATGCTGCCGATCGTCCGGACCTTCATCTCGCTGCCTGCGGGCATCGCCGAGATGCCGTTCTGGCGATTCACGCTGTTCACCTTCCTCGGTTGCGTCCCCTGGGTGCTCGGCCTGACCCTGATCGGGCGCTCCGCCGGCGACAACTGGGACGAGTGGAAGGACAAGCTCCACTACGTGGACTACCTGGTCGCGGCGATCATCGTCCTCACCGCCGCATGGCTTTTGATCCGGTACCTGCGCCGGCG
>DATMCB010000277.1:0-2996 GCA_035558835.1 Solirubrobacterales bacterium | reverse complement strand
AGTCGCTGCGCCTGTTCATCGACCATCCCGACGGCGTCGGCCTCGACCTCTGCGAGCGCGTGACGATGCAGGTCCGCGACCTGCTCGGCGACTTCGCGCTCGAGGTCTCCTCGCCCGGGATCGACCGCCCGCTCGCGAAGCCCGAGCATTACGCCCGCTTCGTCGGTCACGAGGCGCGGATCCGCACTGCCGAGCCGATCGATGGGCGCAGGAACTTCACCGGACGCCTGACCGCCGCCGGCGCGGATGCGGTGAGCATCGAGTCCGCGGGGGAAGAGATCGAGATCCCGTTCGAGCTGATCAGTCGCTCGAACCTTGTCCCAGAGCTGTCGGAGGTGCAGTCGTGAGCCGCGAGATCGTCGAAGCAATCAAGGTCCTCGAGCAGGAGAAGGGCCTCGATTCCGAGACGCTGATGGCGGCGCTCGAGGACGCCCTGCTGTCGGCGTACAAGAAGCAGCCGGGGGCCGCCCGCTACGCCCGGGTCGACCTCGACCACGAGACCGCGGACTTCCGCGTCTTCGAGCTGATCCTGCCCGCCGAGCTCGAGGAGAAGCTGCTCGCCCAGGCGGCGGAGGAGCAGGAGCCCGAGATCGACCCGCAGACAGGCCAGCTCAAGGAGCCCGAGGAGCCGGAGCTCGATCCGGAGCTGCTCGCCCCCTACGAGGACCAGATCGAGTCGCACGACGTCACTCCCGACGACTTCGGCCGGATCGCCGCGCAGACGGCCAAGCAGGTGATGCTGCAGCGGATCCGCGAGGCCGAGCGGATGATGATGTACGAGGAGTTCCAGGATCGCGTCGGCGAGCTGATCACCGGGATCATCCAGCAGTCCGACAACCGCTACACGCTCGTCCAGCTCCGCGACCGCGTCGAGGCGCTGCTGCCGCGCTCCGAGCAGATCTACAGCGAGCGCTACGACCACGGGATGCGGATCAAGGCGGTGATCACCGAGGTCAACGCCGACGGCAAGGGCCCGAGCGTCGTCGTCTCCCGCAAGGACCCGGAGCTGATCAAGAAGCTGTTCGCGCTCGAGGTCCCCGAGATCGCCGACGAGCTCGTCGAGGTCGTCGGCGTCGCCCGCGAGCCCGGATTCCGCTCGAAGATCGCGGTCGTCTCGCACGCGGACGGCGTCGATCCGGTCGGCGCCTGCGTCGGCCCGCGCGGCTCCCGCGTCCGCATGGTCGTCTCCGAGCTCCGCGGCGAGAAGATCGACATCATCCCCTACAACGAGGAGCCCGCCCGCTTCGTCGCCAAGGCGCTCTCGCCGGCCCGCGTCCGCGAGGTGCTGGTCGACGACGAGGAGCGCCAGGCGACCGTGATCGTCCCCGACGACCAGCTCTCGCTGGCGATCGGCCGCGAGGGACAGAACGCGCGCCTGGCCGCGAAGCTGACCGGCTGGCGCGTCGACATCGTCGGCGAGAGCGAGTTCGCCGAGCGCGCCGAGGAAGAGGGCTACGAGGACGAGGAGGAGCAGTTCGACGGCCGCTGCATGGCGGTGCTGTCGGCAGGACGTCGCTGCCCGAACGCGGCCCTGCCGGGCTCCCGCTACTGCGGCCTGCCGACCCATCAGGCGCTCGCCCGCTTCACGACCAACCAGGTCACGGTGCTCTCGCCGCTCGACGAGGAGGAGATCGCGCTGCTCGCCGACGGCGATGCGGCCGATGACGTGATCGCGCCGATCGTGGCCCGCGCCGAGGAGGAGTTCGCCGCCGCCGACACCGCCGACGAGCCCGAGCCCAGTGCCGAGGAGGTCGTCGACGAGGCGATCGCCGAGGTTGCGCTCGAGGACGCGGTGGCTGCGGTCGCCGTCGAAGAGGACCCGGATGCGGCGGCCGAGTCAGAGCCGGCCGAGGAGGCTGCCGCCGACGCTGCCGCCGAATCGGAGGCCGCGCTCGAGGACGCCGCCGCCGACGCGGCCGAGGACGAGGCGACCGCCGAGGGCGCCGACCCCGAGGAGGCCGGCGAGATCGCCGAGGAAGTCGCCGAGGAGATCGGGACCGAGGCCGTGGCGGGCGAGGACTCCGCCGAGGACGTCGTCGCCGAGGCCGAGGAGCTCGCCGATGCCGCCGTCGAGGCCGAGAAGCCGGCGGAGGGTTCGGAGGCTCAGTAGAGGCAGATGGCGAAGCAGCGCGTCCACGAGATCGCCAAGGCGCTCGGGCTCGAGAGCTCGCGGGTCATCGACGCCCTGAAGGCGGCGAACGTCGAGGTCAAGACCGCGTCGTCGAGCGTCGATCAGGCGACTGCGCTGAAGGCCCTCGCGGCAGCCGGTGCGCTGCCGAAGAAGAAGCCCGCGGCCGCCGGCAAGGCACCGGCGCGCAAGGCCCCCGGCCAGCCGGTCAAGCGTCCGGCGGCGGCCCCGGGCGGCGACGGCGCCGGCAAGAAGCGCCGCCGCGTCGTCATCGACTCACAGGCGGCTCGCCGCGACCACATGTCGCCGGGCCCGCCGCAGCGCCCGCCGCGCCGTCGCGGCCGCCGCCGCCGGCCCGCCTTCGACGAGTCGCCGGAGCTGAAGACGCTCACCGAGGACGCGGAGGCGCTCAAGGTCAACTCCGGCGCGACCGTGCGCGAGGTCTCCGAGACGTTCGGCGTCAGCAGCGCCGAGGTGATCAAGAAGCTGATGCAGCAGGGCGAGATGGCGACCCTGACCCAGACCCTGACCGACGAGACCGTGCTCGTCCTCGCCGAGGAGTTCGAGCAGAAGGTCGAGATCGTCCACGCCGGTGAGGAGGCCGACGAGACGCCGGCCTTCGAGGACGACGAGGCCGATCTCGTCCTCCGACCGCCGGTGGTGACGGTGATGGGCCACGTCGACCACGGCAAGACCTCGCTGCTCGACGCGATCCGCACGACCGAGGTCGCCGCCGGCGAGGCGGGCGGGATCACCCAGCACATCGGCGCCTACCAGGTCCACCACGACGACCGGACGATCACCTTCCTCGACACGCCCGGCCACCAGGCGTTCACGGCGATGCGCGCCCGCGGCGCGAAGGTGACCG
>DATMCB010000276.1:0-7632 GCA_035558835.1 Solirubrobacterales bacterium | reverse complement strand
CGATCCTCACCCTCGCGGCCCTCGGCTTCCTCGGCTTCGGGATCCAGCCGACCGACGCCTCCGAGTGGGGCTACGACCTGCAGCGCGCGATCGACGACGCCGGCGCCGGCATCTGGTGGACCGGGACGTTCCCCGGCGCCGCGATCGTGCTCCTGGTCACCGGCTTCACGCTGCTCGGCGAGGGGCTCAACGACGTCATCAACCCGCTGATCCGGGCCCGCAGCACCGCCAAGCCGGAGATCGAGGAGCAGCCGGGCGGTGAGGGCGAAGCCGCGATCCTGTCGATGGAGCCGCCCCGCGGCGGAGAGGAGCCACGAGGCCCATGAACGCCGTCGGCGACAACCGGGAGCGAGGCGGCGGCGAGCCGATCCTCGACGTC
This sequence comes from Solirubrobacterales bacterium, assembly GCA_035558835.1. Classification (GTDB taxonomy): domain Bacteria; phylum Actinomycetota; class Thermoleophilia; order Solirubrobacterales; family 70-9; genus RHKX01. The sequence continues at coordinate 7,253 of DATMCB010000276.1, read as the reverse complement.
CGCGACCTCCGGGTCTGGTACGGGACCGGGGGAGACCCCGTCCGCGCCGTCGACGGCGTCAGCTTCTCGATCGGCGCCGGCGAGACGCTCGGGCTCGTCGGCGAGTCGGGCTGCGGGAAGTCGACGCTCGGCCGCGGCGTGCTCGGCCTGCTTCCCGACGCCGCGGCGGTCGCCGGCTCGGTCCGCTTCCGCGGGCGCGAGCTCGTCGGGCTGTCCGTGAAGGGATTGCGGGAGCTGCGCGGGCCCGAGCTCGGCCTGATCTTCCAGGAGCCGATGACCCGGCTCGACCCGCTGCAGACGATCGAGGCGCACTTCCGCGAGACGCTCCGCACCCACCGCCCCGACCTCGACGACGACGAGATCCGGCGACGCTCGCTCGAGACGCTCGCCGAGATGGGGATCCCACGGACCCGCTTCGGTCAGTACCCGCACGAGTTCTCGGGCGGGATGCGGCAACGGATCATGATCGCGCTGGCGCTCGTCCTCGAGCCGAAGGTCCTGATCGCCGACGAGCCGACGACCGCGCTCGACGTGATCGTCGAGGCGCAGATCCTCGGCATCCTCGCCGACCTGCGCCGCAACTTCGACACGGCGATCCTCCTGATCACCCACAACCTCGGGATCGTCGCCGAGGCATGCGACCGGGTCGCGGTCATGTACGCGGGGGAGATCGCCGAGGAGGGCGACGCCCGTGAGGTCTTCGCCGAGCCGGCCCATCCCTACACCCGCGAGCTGCTGCGCTCGACGATCTCGCTCGAGACGACCGGCCTCAACTACATCCCCGGCGCCCCGCCGAGCCTGATCGACCCGCCGCCGGCCTGCCGGTTCCACCCGCGCTGCCCGAACGCGATGCGCGTCTGCGCCGAGCGCCACCCGATCGAGGTCCGGGCGCCGGCCGGGCAGCGGGTCTCCTGCTGGCTGCACGGGCCCGAGGGGGAGATCCCCGAGGGCGGCCGCGAGCCGCTCGAGCGGGAGGAGTTCCTCGAGGCGGAGGAGGCATGAGCGATACAGCCGCACAGCCGAGCGCCGAGACGAGCGCCGAGAACGTGCTCGAGGTCCGCGACCTCCACACCACCTACTCGGTGCGGGGCTCGTTCTTCGATCGCCTCCGGGGACGTGAAAGCGGATCGGTCCGCGCCGTCGACGGGGTATCGCTCGACCTCCGCCGCGGCGAGGTGCTCGGCCTCGTCGGCGAGTCGGGGTCGGGCAAGACGACGCTCGGCCGGACCCTGCTCGGGCTCGTCGAGGCGACGTCGGGCTCGATCCGGCTCGACGGCGAGGAGCTGACCGGTCGCAGCGAGGCGGAGCTGCGGCCGTTGCGACGGCGGATGCAGATCGTCTTCCAGGACCCGCACGCGTCGCTCAACCCGGCGATGACGATCGGCGCGCTGGTCGCCGATCCGCTCCGCTTCCACAAGCTCGTCAGCGATCGCGAGGAGCTTCGCGCGCGGGCGAGCGAGGCGCTCGAGCGGGTCGGTCTCGCGCCGGCCTCCGAGTTCCTCGACAAGTTCCCCGCCGACCTCTCCGGCGGGCAGAAGCAGCGCGCCGTGCTGGCCCGGGCGATCATCCTCGGTCCCGACGTCCTCGTCGCCGACGAGCCGGTCTCGATGCTCGACATGAGCGTCCGCGCGAAGATCCTCGAGCTGATGCTCGAGCTCAAGGACGAGCTCGACCTGACCTACATCTACATCACCCACGACCTCGCGACCGCGAAGTTCTTCTGCGACCGGATCGCGATCATGTACCTCGGCCAGATCGTCGAGCTCGGGCCCGCCGCCGACATCTACGAGCGCCCCCACCATCCCTACACGGCGGCGCTGCTGCGCGCGATCCCCGAGCCGGACCCGCGCCGCACCGTCCCCCGCGACCTGCCGCGAGGCGAGGTCCCCGACGCCGTCGTCCCGCCGCTCGGCTGCCCCTTCCATCCGCGCTGCCCGAAGGCCTTCGAGGTCTGCGGCTGGGAGTCGCGCGATCTGCGGACGCTGCTCGAGGATCGCTGGACGCGGCTCTCCCAGGACGACTACGAGCGCGAGCGTGCCGGCGTCGGCAACCTCGACGTCCTCGACGTGCCGTCCGTGGACACGATCCTGCCGGTGCCGGACGGCGGTACCGGCGAGCAGCCGGCGGAGGTGCTCGCAGCGATGCGGGCGGACGCGGCCGATGACCCGTTCTGGTCAGGGGTCGCTGCGACCGAGGTCACCGACGCCGGCGTCCGGGTCCGCTTCCACGAGCCGCGGGTCCCGCGCGATCTCAGGGTCGATCGCTCGGTCGTCCGCTGCCACCTCCACGATCCCGAAGCCCTCGCTGCGGCCGAGGAGATCCGCCGCGGACGCGACGGCACCCAGAACGTCTAGTCGGGGGTCGCGAAGGCCCGGACCATCGTCTCGCCGAGCACCCGCCCCGCTTCGGCGACGCTGAGCCGGCCCTCGTTCATCTCGGTCGCGGCCGCGAGGGCCATGCCGTTGATCGCGGCGTTGATCCACTGGACCGGCAGGTCGACGTTGATCTCGCCACGGCCCTGCGCGGCCTCGAGGAACTGCCGGACGGGCGCGTTCGGGTCGACGGCGGTCTCGGCGATCATCTCCTCCCCGACGCTGCGTACCTCGTGGAGGAACCGGAACCGGTTCGGGATGGTGATGATCGCGGGCCCGAGCGCGCGCAGCGTCTCCGCGGCCGGAAGGCCCTCCTCGATCACCGCCGAGGTGACCGCACGGGCCTCGTCGATGACGCGAGCGAACAGGGCGAGGAGGAGGTCGTTGCGAGCCGGGAAATGGCGGTAGACGGTCGTCCGCCCGAGGCCGGAGCGCTCCGCGATCGTCGCCATGCTGGCGTTCGGGTCGTTGGGGAGGATCGCGAGGGCGGCCTCGATGACGGCCTCGCGATTGCGACGGACGTCCTTGCGCTCGTGCGTCTCGGGTTCCATCCTGAAAATCGGTCGTCGCTGCGCTCGGTCCGGGTGAAGCGGTTCAGTATTGTTCCACTTCTGGCGCTCGGTGCTGATCCCCCGAGGCACCGGGCGCCACCTCTTTCTATCCCGTTCTCCGGGTAAACGCTAGATTTCCCGGTCCCGCGGCTGTGGCGGAACTGGTAGACGCGCGGCGTTCAGGTCGCCGTGTCCGCAAGGACGTGGGGGTTCGACTCCCTCCAGCCGCATCGGGGGCTCATGCCCCGTTCGAAGCCGCGACCCCCGTCCACCAGCGGTCGAAGAGGTCGTCGGCGGCCGCTCGCGCGGCGGCGAAGCTCTCGTTGCCCTCGATCGCGACCGCCGAGGGGCTGATCCCGAGCGGGAGCAGCCGCTCCTCCTCGAAGAGCGCCCAGGCGTCGGCGATCTCGGGCGTTCCCTCGGGATGGAACTGGAGCCCGAGGCTGGGGCCGAGCGCGAAGGCGGCCGGCCCGGCGGCCGAGCGCGCCAGCTCATCGGCGCCGGGCGGGAGGTCGAGCTGGTCGTAGTGGAAGTGCAGCCACGGGCCGGCCGGAATGCGATCGGGATCGCTGGTCTCGATCTCCCGCCAGCCGACCTCGGGCGGGTCGGCGGGGCGCACCTGCGCGCCCGCCCCGGCTGCGAGCGCCTGACCCCCGAAGCAGAGGCCGAGGACCGGCACCCCGGCATCGAGCGCCGCGCGCAGGAACTCGATCTCGGCGCGGACCCAGGCCGGCGCGTCGGCTTCGGCGGGGCTGTGCTCGGAGCCGAGCGCGCAGATCCACGGCAGGCCGTCCGGCGCGTCGGGCAGGCCGTCCTCCCAGACCCGGCGGATCTCGTAGGCGATCCCCCGGCGCTCGCACCACTCGGCGAACAGGGCGGGCGGGCCGCTCTCCTCGTGCTGCAGGATCAGCCCCGGCTCCATCGGCGCCGATTATTCAGGACACGGCCGGCCGGCCGGTGAGGCGGGACATCGCCATCGCCAGCGCGAAGACGGCGACGGCGCAGATCGCGATCGAGGCGCCGGCTGCGAGCTCGGCCCAGTAGCTCAGGTAGATCCCGGCGACGCCGGCGAACGCCGCGGCCGCGGCTGCGATCCAGAGCGCGCCGGTCAGGCTGCGGGCGATCCGAAGCGCCGCCGCGCCGGGGCCGATCACGATCGCGACGACGAGCAGGTTGCCGAGCGAGCCGACCGCGATCAGGACCGTCAGCGTAAGCAGGGAGAGCAGGAGGGCGGCGGCGCGTTGGTTGCCGCCGCCGAGGTTGCGCGCGGTCTGCGGATCGAAGCCGGAGAGCGTCAGCGAGCGATGGCCGCGGGCGAGGGCGAGAAGGGTGACGACGGCCAGCGCGGCCGACGCCGCGAGGTCGCCGGCCGAGACTGCGAGCGGGTCACCGAAGAGGATCTCGCCGAGCCGGACCGGGACGTCCGGCGAGAGGGCGAGCAGCGTGCCGAGCCCGAACAGGCCCGTGACCGTGACCGCGACGGCGACGTCGGCGCCGACCGCGCGCTGGCGCGATGCCGCGGCGATGCAGATCGCGGCGACGGCGAGCCCGGCCGCGGCGCCGAGCCCGAGCGGGATCGAAACCAGCGAGGCGATCACGAGGCCGGGCAGCATCGAGTGCGCGATCGACTCCGTGGCGTAGCTCTGCCGGTAGAGCACGACCCAGACGCCGAGCGGGCCGCAGACGACCGCGAGGATCAGCAGCTCGAGGATCGCCCGCTGGGTGATCCCGTCCCGCAACGGCTCGGTCAGCAGATCGGTCATCTAGTGGTGGTGGTGCTGGACGACGATCGCCTGCTCGCCGGAGGCGAGGACGACGATCTCGCCGCCGTAGGTCTCGTGGAGGACGGCCGCGGTCATGCCGCCGGGCGGCCCGTAGTAGACCTGGCGGCCGTTCAGGCAGAGGACTGCGTCGAAGCGCTTCGCCTGCTCGATGTCGTGGCTGGAGACGAGCAGCGTCCGCCCCTCGTCGCGGAGCTCGCGGAGGATCGTGAGGATCCGCTCCCCGGAGGGATGATCGACGCCGCTCAGCGGCTCGTCGAGCAGGATCACGCTCGCGTCCCGGACGAGAGCGCGGGCGATCAGGACGCGCTGCCGCTGACCGCCGGAGAGGCTTCCGAAGTGCTCGCCGGCCTGGCCGCTCAGTCCGACCCGGTCGAGCGCCGCCGCCGCTCGCGCTCGCTGCTCCCGCCTGAGCGGGCGGTACCAGGGCGCCTCCGAATAGGCGCCCATCAGGGCGACGTCGAGGGCGCTGACCGGGAAGTCGAGCCGGTAGCGCTCGGTCTGGGGGACGTAGGCGGTCGTCCCCGTCACCGTCACCGTCCCGGTCCACCGTGGCAGCTCGCCGAGCAGGGCCCGAAACAGCGTCGTCTTGCCGCCGCCGTTCGGGCCGAGGACGGCCACCATCGTGCCGGCGGGAGCGTGAAAGCGGATCTCGCTGATCGCGGGCGCGCCGCCGTAGCCGCCGTCGAGGCCGGAGACCTCGATCGCAGGCCCCGCGCTCATCGGCCCGCCACTACGACGTCGGATGGCGCGGTCAGCTGCCGCCAGGCGAGCGCCGCCGCGAAGACGCCGGCGCCGAGCACGGCGATGACCGCACCGGGCGGCGCATCGAGGTGGAAGGCGATGACGAGCCCGGCCAGCCCCTCGACGAGGGCGATCGCCGCCGCACCGGCCTCGAGCCCGGCGACGCTCGTCGCGAACAGCCGCGCGGTCGCCGCCGGGACGACCAGGACGGCGCTGACGAGCAGCGCCCCGACGGCGTCGATCGCCGCGATCGCCGCGAAGGCGATGACGGCCAGCAGGATCAGGTCGGCGGCTGCACCCGGGCTCCCGGGCGCGCCCCGATCGCGATCGTCGAACCCCGACGCGATCCAGCGGCGCCGGAGCCGGGCCGCCGCGGCCAGCGTCGCGACGAGCGCGACGGCGGTGACGATCAGTTCGCCACGCCCGATCGCCAGCAGCGACCCGAAGAGGAGCTGATCGACGCCGGCGCCGGTCGCGAAGACATCGCTCGCGAGGATGATCCCGACGGCGAGGGCAGCGACCAGGACGAGCGCGGTCGCGGCGTCCCAGGCGATCGCGGCGCGGCGCCCGAGTCGCTCGAGCAACGCCGCAAAGCCGCCGCCGACCGCGAACGCCGCCAGAGCTGGAGGGATGCCGGCCGGGCCGGCGACGACCAGACCCGGGAACGCAGCGGTGCCGACGCCGTGGGTGAAGAAGGCGAGGCGGCGAAGGACGATCTGCGCGCCGAGGAGACCTGCGACCGGAGCGAGCAACGCGATCTCGAGGGCCGCCCGCTGCATGAACGGGAGCTGGAAGGGGTCAAGCATGAGAACCATTATCTTTATCGCGATGGCCCCGAGAGCAGCGATCGCCACGCCGCCGGCCGCGGACTGGATCGACAGCGCCGAGCGGGCGCTGCGTGCCGCCGGCCACCGCGCGAGCTCCCCGCGGGCTGCCGTGCTGGCCCTGATCGGTGAGCAGGACTGCGTCCTCAGCGCCCGCGAGATCGCCGACGAGCTCCGCGACGGCGGCAACCCGGTCGGCGTCGCGACCGTGTACCGGACGCTCGAGCTGCTCGAATCGATGCGCCTGGTCCAGCGCCTCGACGTCGGCGACGGCTCCGCCCGCTACGAGCCGGCGCTGCCCGGCGGCGAGCATCACCATCACCACCTGATCTGCGACAGCTGCGGCCGGGTGACCCCGTTCGAGGACCCGAAGCTCGAGCGGGCGATCGACGAGCTCGGGCGCCGCCTCGACTACGCGGTCGGCGATCACGACGTGATCCTCCGCGGCCAGTGCCCGCGCTGCACCCGCGGCTGAGCTCCCCGGAACCGTCATCTCGATCCGAACCGGCAGTCGATCGCGCCGTCGCTGAAGCCGGCGACGAGCGTCTTCGTGTTGGCCTCCAGCGAGCCGGCGTAGGTGGCGGCATCGGAGCCCTCCGGGCCGAGCGTGTCGGCCCAGAGCTCGCCGCCGATCCGGGCCCCGGCGCCGTCGGCGATCGCAGTTTCGAGGTCGGGGCTGACGCCGGCCTCGGGGAAGACGGTCGAGACGCCGGCGCTGCGGATCGCGTCGATCAGCTCCTCGGTCGCGCCGGCCGACGCCTGCGCCTGCGTGCTCAGCGACGGGATCGCCGCGCCGATCACATCGATGCCGTAGTGGCGCGCGTAGTAGCCGAGCGCGTCGTGGCTCGTCACCAGCTTGCGCTTCGCGGCGGGCACCCGCCCGACGCAGGCCGCGATCTCGCGATCGAGCCGTTCGAGCGAGGCGCTGTAGCGGCGTGCCCGCGTGTCGTAGCCGGTAGCGCCGGCCGGATCGATGGCGTC
>DATMCB010000275.1:0-3943 GCA_035558835.1 Solirubrobacterales bacterium | reverse complement strand
GCCGACAGGTTCTTCGGCGAACCGACCCGGACGCTGCGGGTGGCCGGCGTCACCGGCACCAACGGCAAGACGACGACGGCCTTCGTGACGCGCGCGATCCTGGAGGCGGCGGGCGAGCGCTGCGGCCTGCTCGGCACCATCGAGCAGCGCGTCGGCGGCGTGGCCGAGCCGGTGGAGCGGACGACGCCGGAGGCGATCGACCTGCAGCGGACGTTCCGGCGGATGCTCGACGCCGGCGACCGGGCCTGCGTGATGGAGGTCTCCTCGCACGCCCTCGAGCTCGGTCGTGCCGCCGCGATCCACTTCGACGTCGCGGCCTTCACCAATCTCACCCAGGACCACCTCGACTTTCACCCGAGCATGGAGGACTACTTCGCTGCGAAGCGACTCCTGTTCGTGCCGGCCGACTCCGGCTATCGCCCGGCGGCGGCCGTCGTCAACGTCGACGATCCCTACGGTCGGCGGCTTGCCGCCGACCTGCATCCGGCCCGCGGCCCGCGGCTGACGACGTTCTCGGCGGCCGGGCATCTCGCCGACCTGAGCGCGCGGGAGGTCACCTTCGACGCCGCCGGCGGCTCGTTCACGCTCGATGCGGACGGCGCGATACGACCGGTGCGGCTGCAGCTTCCCGGACACTTCAACGTCGAGAACGCGCTGGCCGCAGTCGGCTCCGTCCTCGCGCTCGGGGTGGACCTCGACGAGGCCCTGGCCGGACTTGCCGCCGCCGACCCCGTGCCCGGGAGGATGGAGCCCGTCGACGAAGGTCAGGACTTCGGCGTGCTCGTCGACTACGCGCACACCCCCGACTCGCTCGAGAACGTCCTCCGCGCTGCGCGCAGGCTGACCTCGGGCGAGCTGATCTGTGCCTTCGGCTGCGGCGGTGATCGCGATCCGCTGAAGCGGCCGCTGATGGGTCGCGTGGGATCCGAGCTGGCCAACCTCGCCGTGATCACCTCCGACAACCCGCGTTCAGAGGATCCCGACGCGATCATCGCCGCAATCCTCGGGGGCGTCGCCGACGACCGCCGCATCTGCGTCGAGGTCGAGCCCGATCGTCGCGCCGCGATCGCCCTGGCGCTGAGCCGGGCGCAGCCGGACGACCTCGTCGTGATCGCCGGCAAGGGCCACGAGCAGGGGCAGGAGTTCGGCGGCGGGCAGAAGATCCCGTTCGACGACCGGACGGTCGCCCGCGAGGAGCTCGAGAAGCTCGCTGCGGCGGAGCGGCGGCCGCGATGATCGAGCTGGCGCCCGATCGGATCGCCGCCGCGATCGGGGCGGCGAAGCCCGCCGCCGGGCTCGAGGACGGCTCGCGGGCCGAGCGCGCGGTGATCGACTCGCGGGAGGTCCGGACCGGAGACCTGTTCGTCGGTCTGCGGGGCGAGCACGCCGACGGCGGCGACTTCGCAGCAGCGGCCCTCGACGCGGGCGCCTGGGGGGCGATCGTCGGCCGTGAGCACGGCGAGCGGCTCGCTCACGAGCGGCCCGGCAGCCGCATCTTCGCGGTCGACGATCCGCTTGCGGCCCTGCAGACGCTCGCGCGCGAATGGCGGCGAAAGCTCGGCTGCCCGACGGTCGGAATCACCGGCTCGACCGGGAAGACCTCGGTCAAGGACATCTGCCGGGCGATCCTGCCGCGCCGCGTCCACGCGAGCCCGGAGAACTTCAACACCGAGATCGGGATGCCGCTCGCGATCCTCGCCGCGCCGCCGGAGGCCGAGGTGCTCGTGATGGAGATGGCGATGCGCGGCATGGGCCAGATCGCCGAGCTCTGCGCGATCGCCGAACCGGACGTCGCCGCGATCACGAACGTCGGACCGGTCCACCTCGAGCTGCTCGGGACCTTCGACGCGATCGTCGAGGCGAAGGCCGAGATCCTCCACGGGCTCCGCCGCAACGGCCGGGCCGTGATCCCCGAGGACGAGGAGGCCCTGACCCCGCATCTCCGCGACTCGCTCGAGGTCTTCACCTTCGGGCCCGGGGGCGACGTGTTCGCGCTCTCCGCGGAGGTCGATGCCGGCCGGACGAAGGCGAGGATCGGCACGCCGCACGGGGAGGCGGACTTCGAGTTCCCGTTCAGCGAGGCGCACAACCTCGACAACGCGCTCTGCGCGATCTCGATCGGCGTCGCGCTCGACCTCGATCCGGGCGCGATGGCGGCGCGGGCGGCGGGGATAGAGTTCTCGCGCCTTCGGGGTGAGCGGATCGAGCTTCCGGGGCGGATCTTGCTGCTCAACGACTGCTACAACGCGAACCCGATCTCGATGCGCGCGGCGGTCGACAACCTCGCGGCATCGGCCGCCGCCGGCGAGGGCCGGGCGGTGGCGGTCCTCGGCGGGATGGCCGAGCTCGGCCCTGGCGCCGCCGGCTTCCACAACGAGATCGGGGCGCTCGTCCGCGATCGCGGCATCGATCGGCTGATCGGCGTCGGCGACCTCGCCCGCGACTACATGCCGGACGCCTGGGCGCCCGACGCCGACGCCGCGATCGCCCTCGTGGGCGCCGAGCTCGAGGCGGGCGACGTGGCGCTGATCAAGGGTTCGCGCTCGGTCGGCCTCGAGCGGCTCACCGACGGCCTCGTCGCGAAGCTCGGCGGTGGCGGGGCTTGATCGCGCTCGCGCAGACGGGCGGGCTCAGCACGGTTGCGGTCGATCGCGGCGCGATCCTGATCGCGGGGATGGCCGCGATGCTGATCACGATCTTCCTGGGCCCGAAGTTCATCGAACGGCTCCGCGAGCGCGAGTTCGGCCAGCAGATCCGTGAGGAGGGCCCACAGGGGCATCACACGAAGGCAGGCACGCCGACGATGGGCGGCCTGATCATCTTCGCGGCCATCTCGGTGCCCTACCTCGTCCTCTCCGACCGCGACACCGAGAGCCTCACCGTGTTCGGCATCGCCCTCGGCAGCGCCGCGATCGGCTTCGCCGACGACTACATCAAGATCGTCAAGCGTCGCTCGCTCGGGCTCTCGGCGCGGTGGAAGCTGTCGTTTCAGATCGCCCTCGCGGTGGTCCTCTGGTGGTTCGCCTTCCAGGAGGTCGGCCTCGACCCGAGCCTGCAGCTGCGCGTCTTCGACGCCGACCTCTACCTCGGCCCCGTCGTCTACGTGATCCTCAGCTTCCTCGTCCTCGCCGGGGCCAGCAACGGCGTCAACCTCACCGACGGCCTCGACGGCCTCGCCGCCGGCTGCTGCGCGATCGTCTTCCTCTCCTACCTCGCGATCACGATCACGACCGGCCAGGAGGACCTGGCGCTCCTGTCCGCCTGCTTCGTCGGCGCTTCCGTCGGCTTCCTCTGGTTCAACTCGTTCCCGGCCTCGATCTTCATGGGGGATACCGGCTCGCTCGGACTCGGCGGCGCGATCGCCGGCCTCGCGATCATGACCCAGACCGAGATCCTGCTGATCATCCTCGGCGGCATCTTCGTCATCGAGGCGCTCTCGGTCGCGATCCAGGTCCTCACCTTCAAATCCCTGCGCCGCCGTGTCTTCCTGATGGCGCCCCTGCACCATCACTTCGAGATGATGGCCTGGTCGGAGACGAAGATCATGATCCGCTTCTGGATCATCGCCGCCGTCCTCGCCGGCATCGGCTACACCATCTTCCAGAACTCGATCGGATAGGTCTGACGAGGGTGGGAGCCCGCTGATCAAGGACGCAGGAGGCGAAGCGGCCGAGGACTGGCCGTGAGCCGACGAGGACGCCGAGCAGCGGGCTCCCAGCCCGTCAGGGGAACGTCCTCGGTCGTGGCGAAACTTGGGGGGTGCCGTCATCGATTCCGCGACCGCCGCTTCCCGACGGCCCGTTCCTGATCGTCGGGCTGGCGCGGTCCGGCGTCGCCGCGGCGGAGGCGCTCCTCGCCATCGGCGCGCGCGTGTACGGCACCGACCGCGGAACTCCTGCGGATGCCGGCAGGCTTGCCGGGTCCGGCGTCGAACTCGATCTCG
>DATMCB010000274.1:0-3934 GCA_035558835.1 Solirubrobacterales bacterium | reverse complement strand
TCGGCCGCACCCTCGACCGCGGCAGCCAGCTCCTCGACCGGTTGATCGCCGACGCGCTCGCCTCCGGCACCTCGTGGATCGCCGCCGAGGACGCCTTCGAGCTCCACGACACCTACGGCTTCCCTTACGACCTGACCCGCGAGTTGATCGCCGAGCGCGGGCTCAGCGTCGACGACGAGGGCTTCGAGGAGCTGATGGAGCAGCAGCGCGAGCGGGCGCGCAGCCGCGGCGGGGTCGGCGGCGCGGGGGAGGGCGCCCACGACCGCGTGCTCGGCTTCGTAGCCGGCGCCCCGGAGAGCCGCTTCATCGGCTACGAGGACCTCCGGACCGAGACCGGCGTCGCCGCCGTCGAGCCCGGCGACGACGGCGAGGTGCTCGTCAAGCTCGAGGAGAGCCCTTTCTACCCCGAGGGCGGCGGTCAGGTCGCCGACCGCGGGTCGCTGCGCTGGCCCGGCGGCGACGCCGAGGTCGTCGACGTCTATCGCGTCGGCGGCGATCAGGCGCTGAAGGTGCGCGGTGAGGCCCCGGAGGCGGGCACCCGCGTCGAGGCCGAGGTCGCCCGCTTCGACCGCCACGCGACGATGCGCAACCACACCGCGACCCACCTCCTCCACGCGGCGCTCCGCGAGCGCCTGGGCAGCCACGTCCGCCAGGCCGGCTCGGCGGTCCGGCCCGACAAGCTCCGCTTCGACTTCACCCACGGCAGCCGCCTCAGCCCCGAGGACCTCGCGGCGATCGGCGAGCGGGTCAACGGCTGGATCAAGGAGAGCGCGCCGGTCCGCGCGATCGAGATGGACCGCGCCGAGGCCGAGCGCCTCGGCGCGATGGCGCTGTTCGGCGAGAAGTACGGGGACTGGGTCCGCGTCGTCGAGGTCGAGGGCGTCTCGCGCGAGCTCTGCGGCGGCACCCACGTCGCCAGCACCGCCGAGATCGGGATCTTCGCGATCCTCTCCGAGGGCTCGAGCGCCTCGAACGTCCGCCGGATCGAGGCCGTCACCGGGCCCGCCGCGATCGACCTCTACCGCGAGCGCAGCGACGAGCTCGACCGCACCGCGGCCGCGCTCGGCGGCCGCGACGATGCCGCCGCCGCCGCCGAGCGGCTCAGCGCCCGGCTGCGCGAGCTCGAGGCCGCCGCCGCCGAGCGCGGCGCCGAGGCCGCCGGAAGCCGCGCCGCCGAGCTCGCCGCCGAGGCGGAGCAGGTCGACGGGATCGGGGTCGTCGTCGGCGAGCTCGGCGAGCTGCCCGATTTGAAGTCGCTGCTCGGCACCGCCCACGACATCAAGTCGCGTGTCGGCGACGCCGCCGTCGTCCTCGCGGCGACGAGTGGCGAGAAGGTCTCCCTGGTCGGCGTCTTCAGCCCCGCCGCGGTCGAGCGCGGGCTCTCGGCGGCCGACGTCGTCCGCGACGCGGCTGCCATAGTGGGCGGCGGCGGTGGTGGGAAGCCGGAGGTGGCTCAGGCCGGGGGGCGCCATCTCGACAAGGTCGGAGATGCTCTGAAGGCAGCGCGAGAAGCGGTTCGCAGCGGACTCGGCGGAGGTCGCTGAGCACCCGTGCGCGCGCTCGCAATCGACCACGGAGCGGCCCGCTGCGGATGCGCCCTCTCCGACCCGAGTGGGACGATCGTCCGGCCGATCGATCCGGTCGCGCCCGATCCCGCCGCGGTCGAGACGCTCGTCGCCGAGCACGGCGTCGAGACGGTCGTCGTCGGCTTACCGGTCAGCCTCGACGGCACCGAAGGCGGGCAGGCCGCCGCCGCCCGCGACTTCGCCGCCGCGCTCTCCGAGCGGCTCGACGTCCCGGTCGAGACCTACGACGAGCGGCTGACGACGAAGCTCGCCGCTGCCTCGCGGCGAGGCGGATCGCGCGCCGCCGAGGACTCGCTCGCAGCGGCGCATCTGCTCGAGACCTGGCTGACCGCCCGGGAGGCGCGCAGATGAGCGACGAGCGCGAGCCGCAGCCGCCCGTCGATCCGTTCCTCGGCGACGACCCCGGCGCGATCGAGCGTGAGCGCCGTCGCCAGCAGCGCGAGGCGCGGCGCCGGGCCCGCTCGGAGGGCCGTAAGTCGCTCGGCGAGCGCGTCAGCGGCGCCCTCGACGGTGCCGCCGAGAAGGGCCGCGAGGCGCTCGAGCAGACCAAGGGGCGGGCCCGAAACCGCGAGGCCCCGCCGAATGCCCCCGAGCCGCCGGCGCTCCGGCGCCCGCGCGCCGCTCCGGCCGCCAACGCGTCGGAGCCGGCCGAGGCCCAGGCGCCGGCACCGGCCGAGCCCGCCGAACCCGCCGCTCCGGTCGAGCCGGCAGCGCCGGCGGCGCCAAGCGAGACCGGCCGCTGGTCGGCCGAGGAGCTGATGCCGCGCCGGCGCAGCCGCCGTCCCGAGCCGGCGGCGCCCGCGTCGCCCCAGGAGCCGCCCGCCTCCGAGACCGGCGAGCGGGACTGGCTCGCCGAGGTCGACGGCGGGGCGCCGCCGACGGTGCCGCCGGAGCGCCGCGAGGTCGCGACCGGCGAATACCCGCCACTGCCGCCACCGCCGACCGCGACGCCGCCGGCGCGGAGCAAGACGGTGCTGATCCGCCGCCTGATCGCACTCGCGCTCCTCCTCGTCGTCGCGGTCGCCGTCTACGGGCTGGCGACGAGCGGCGGCGGCAGCGACAATCCGGCGCCGAGCGGTCCGGCGACGCTGAAGACCGAGGACGTGACGATCCCCGAGGGCTACACGCGCTCGCAGATCGCCGACGTCGCCAAGGACGCCGGGCTCAGCGGCGACTACGAGAAGGCAACCGCGAAGGCCCCGAAGGGATTCGACATCGCCAAGACCGGCGCCCCCAAGGACGCCTCGCTCGAGGGGTTCCTGTTCCCGGCCACCTACGAGCTCGAGAAGGGAGCCAGCGTCGACGACCTCGTCAAGGACCAGCTCTCCGCCTTCGACCAGAACATCTCCCAGGTCGACCTGAAGGCCGCCAAGAAGAAGAACCTGACGATCTACGACGTCGTCACGATCGCCTCGATGATCGAGCGCGAGGTCCAGGTCCCGAAGGAGCGGCCGCTCGTCGCCGCCGTCATCTACAACCGGCTCGCGCAGGGCATCCCGCTCGGGATCGACGCGACGCTGCGCTACGACCTCGACAACTTCGACAAGCCGCTGACCGAGTCGGACCTGCAGACCGACAGCCCCTACAACACCCGCCTGGTCACCGGCCTGCCGCCGACGCCGATCGCCAACCCCGGCCTCGACTCGCTGAAGGCGGCCGCCGATCCGGCCAACGTCGACTACCTCTACTACGTGGTCAAGCCGGGAACGTGCGGGGAGCACTTCTTCACCAGCGACTACGACAAGTTCCTCGCCGCCTCCGACAAGTACAACTCGGCCCGCGAGGCGCAGGGCAAAGCGCCGACCGACTGCTGATGGCCGATCGCGCCGGGCGGAGTCGATGAACCGGCTCGCGGTCGTCGGCCATCCGGTTGCCCATTCGCTGTCGCCGGCGATGCACGCGGCAGCGTTCGCTGAGCTCGGCATCGCCGACCGCTGGAGCTACGAAGCGATCGACCTGCCGGCGGAGCGCTTCGCGAGCGGGATCGACGAGCTTCGCGAGCGCGGATTCGTCGGCGTCAACGTCACCGTTCCTCACAAGCGCGCCGCTTACGAGCTGGCCGGCGAGCGCTCCGACGCCGTCGCCGCGATCGGCGCCGCAAACACGCTCAGCTTCGGCCCGGACGGGATCCGCGCCGACAACACCGACGCGAGCGGGCTGATCGCGGCGCTCGCGCCCGGCTTCGATCCGGCGGGCGCCGAGGCGCTCGTGCTCGGCGCCGGCGGCTCGGCCCGGGCCGTCGCCTGGGCGCTCGACCGCGCCGGCGCGGCGGTGACGATCGCCAACCGGACCGAGGCGAAGGCGATCGACCTCGCCCGCGAGCTCGGCGTCTACGCCTTCGAGGGGGG
>DATMCB010000273.1:0-7074 GCA_035558835.1 Solirubrobacterales bacterium | reverse complement strand
GGTCGATGGCGGAGACATCTTTGAGCGCCCCGCCCGGCTTTCCGTTCCCCGCACGCCCCCCGACCCATTCGGTCATGGGAGTGCGGGCCCCGCTCAGGATGACGACTTCTTCGGTTGCCATGGTCCGCTCCCCTCGCTACTTGGAGTAATCGTAGAAGCCGCGTCCCGACTTGCGGCCGAGGCGGTTGGCGGCGAGCATCCGCTTCAGCAGGGGCGGCGGCGCGTACTCGTCGCGCTTGAACTCGTCGTAGAGACTGCTGCCGACGGCGTAGAGGACGTCGAGGCCGATCAGGTCGCAGAGCGCGAGCGGGCCCATCGGGTGACCGCAGCCGAGCTGCATGCCCGCGTCGATGTCCTCGCGGGAGGCAAAGCCCTCCTCGAGCATCCGGATCGCCGCCATCAGGTAGGGGATCAGAAGCATGTTCACGACGAAGCCGGAGCGGTCCTTCGTCCGGATCGGCTGCTTGCCCATGCGCTCGGCGAGCGCGAAGGCGCGCACCTCGGTGGCGGCCGAGGTGTCGAGCGCGACGACGACCTCGACCAGCTTCATCACCGGGACCGGGCTGAAGAAGTGAAGCCCGCAGACGAGGTCGGCCCTGTCGGTCGCGGCGGCGAGCTCGGCGATCGGGATCGACGAGGTGTTGGAGGCGATCACGACCTCGTCGCCGACCCGCTCGGCGATCGCCACGAAGACCTCACGCTTGAGGTCGGCGACCTCGGGGACCGCCTCGACGACGAACTCGGCGCCCTCGAGGGCATCGAGGCCGGCCGCGAAGTCGATCCGCCCGAGCACCGGGGCGGCGTCGTCGAGCTTGCCGCGCTCGACGGCCCTCGCGAGCGAGGTCGCGATCCGCTCGCGCGAGCGATCGAGCGCCGCCTCGTCGACGTCGATCAGGGCGACGCCGATCCCGGCGACCGCCGCGGACTCTGCGATTCCGCTTCCCATGAAGCCGCCGCCGACGATCCCGATCCGGCCGATCGCTTCGTTCTGGACCGTCTCGGCGCTGCTCATCCCAGGCGATTATCGCCGTCGCGTTGCCGCCGCGTCGGCCCGGGCGGCGGGAACCGCCCCTGGATCGACCACGGTTTGGCATACTCGGCCGCCTCGTGGGTTGATGGTGCGTGTGGGCAGCACGCGTGATTGGGAGGAGACTCAGGTGAGGCGAGTTGGTTCGGTTCTGGTCGTTGCGATCGTCGCGCTGGCGGCCGCGATCGTCCCCGCCGTCGCGACGGCGGCCGGCAAGGGCAAGGAGGACACGGCCCGCTACATCCTCCCGCCGGGCAACTATGGCGGGCTGCCGTTCAGCGAGAACTCGACCGACCAGCTCCCGCTCTACAGCGGCCTCACCCCGCTTCGCGACAACGTCACGAAGTCGGACATCAACGACCTCTTCCTGCCCGAGGACTTCGCGCCGATCGGCGACGCCCACGAGGAGGACACCGGCGAGCCCGGCTTGAAGCTGATCTACGACGCCTACGGGATCCCTCACGTCTACGGCAAGACCCGCTACGACGTCGCCTTCGGCGCCGGCTGGTCGACCGCCCGCGACCGCCAGCTCCTGCTCACCCTCGGTCGTGGGCCGGCCCGCGCCGCAGTCGCCGACGTCCCCAACCTCGACGCCTTCTCCCTGGTCACGAGCGGCCAGAGCTTCGTCCCCAGCGACGAGGCGGAGGCGCTGGTCACCAAGCAGCGCCATCTGCTCGTCAAGAAGTACGGCAAGAAGGGCAAGCAGATCGTCAGCGATGCCTCCGCCTACGCCGACGGCATCAACGCCTACATGGAGGCGAACGGCATCGACCAGCCCCCTGCGAACGCCAACGACGTGATCGCGGTGACCGCGTTCATCGGCTCGATCTTCGGTGCCGGCGGCGGCGGCGAGGCCGCCAACGCCGACCTGCTCGCCAATCTCCAGCAGGAGCTCGGGCAACAGCAGGGCTATGACGCCTGGGACGACGTGATGCTCGCCGACGACCCGGAGGCGCCGACGACCCTGAAGCGCCGCTTCGACTACGGGCCGCTGACCGGCGGCAAGGTCAAGGGCTCGGTCGTCGTCGATCCCGGCTCGATCGAGAGCGAGGATCCGACCGTCCCCGACAGCGTCGCCGGAGCCGCTCCGGCCCGGCGGCAGGCCTCGAACTGGCTGCTCGCCTCCCGGCAGCGGTCCGCGTCGAACAACGCGCTCGCCGTGATGGGGCCGCAGCTCGGCTACTACTACCCGGAGATCGTCCAGCAGATCGATCTGCACGGCCCGGGCATCAAGGCCCAGGGCGCAGCGGTCCCGGGCCTGGCGATGTACATCCTGATCGGGCGCACGCAGAACTACGCATGGAGCCTGACCTCGGCCGGCCACGACGTCCGTGACGTCTTCGCCGAGGAGCTCTGCGAGCCGGGCGGCGGGACGCCGACCCGCGACTCCGAGCACTACCTCTACAAGGGCAAGTGCCGGGCGTTCAAGCCGTTCACCGCCGGTACGTTGAACGGGACGCCGGTGACCTACGACACCTCCGTCCACGGCTCGGTCTTCGCGACCGCGACGATCGACGGCAAGCCCTATGCGCTCTCGCGGGAGCGCTCGACGTTCGGGCGCGACGCCCTCAACCTCGCCGCGCTTCACGACATGACGATGGGGAAGGCCTCGACGCCGAAGCGCTTCTTCAAGACCGCGAACGAGTTCGGCTTCACCTTCAACTGGGGCTACACGTCGCGGAACAAGACCGCCTACTTCAGCTCCGGCCTGCTTCCGGAGCGGTCCCGCGGCCTCGACCGGCGGCTCCCGACGCTCGGCACCGGCGACTACGAGTGGAAGGGCTTCTTGAGCCGCAGCGAGCATCCGCATGGCGTCGGCGGGCCCGGCGGCCTGCTGCTGAACTGGAACAACCGGTCGGCGCCGGGCTTCATGCACGGAGACGACGAGCCCTATGGCTCGGTCCAGCGCGTCGAGATGTTCGACCAGTGGCCGAAGCAGGCGCGGATCACCGACAACGTCGGGATCATGAACCGGGCCGCGACCGAGGACGTGCGCTCGCCCGTCTGGCCGGTGGTCAGCAAGGTCCTGCACGGCGGCCCGGCGCCGAACGCGCGCGCCCAGCAGGTCGTCGATCTGCTCGACGACTGGGTGAGTCGCGACGCTCCGCGCCTCGACGCCGACGAGGACGGCACTTACGACGAGGCCGGTCCGACGATCATGGACACCACCTGGCGACCGATCGCCGAGGCGGTGATGGAGCCGCGCTTCGGCGACCTGCTCGACAACCTCAACGACGTCCGCAACCTCGGCAGCCTCTCCGGCGAGTCCTACGTCGACAAGGACCTGCGGACGCAGCTCGGCGAGAAGGTCAAGGGCAAGTACAACCTGCGCTACTGCGGGGACGGCGACCTCGACGCCTGCCGGGCCTCGCTCTGGGACGCGATCGATGCGAGCGCCGCCGAGCTCGCCGCCGACTTCGGCAGCGACGACCCGGCGAGCTGGCGCGGGCCGGCGAGCACGACCGGCTTCGTGCCGGGCCTGCTGCCGAACCGGTTCCCGACGACGAACCGGCCGACCTTCCAGCAGGTCCTCGAGTTCCAGCACCGCTGAGCCGGGCCGGATCGGGAGCGCCGCGGGACGAGCCGTTCCGCGGCGCCGTCGCGCTGGACGCGTAATCAGCGTCGCCGGCGCCGGGGGGAAGGGCCGTGGGTCTATGTTGTCCTCCGGTGATCGACGGGCAGGAAGGGCGCGAGACCGACCAGGGAACGGACCGGCGCCGCGTGCTGATCGTGATCGGCGCGCTGATGCTGGCGATGCTCCTCGCCGCGCTCGATCAGACGATCGTCTCGACCGCGCTGCCGACGATCGTCGGCGACCTCGGCGGGCTCGAGCACATCTCCTGGGTGGTCACCTCCTACCTGCTTGCGGTCACGATCGTGACGCCGCTCTACGGCAAGCTCGGGGACCTCTACGGCCGCAAGGTGGTCCTCCAGGGCGCCCTCGTCCTGTTCCTGATCGGCTCGGCCCTCTGCGGGCTCGCCCAGGGGATGACCGAGCTGATCGCGTTCCGGGCGATCCAGGGGTTCGGCGGCGGCGGGCTGATGGTCAGCGCCCAGGCGGCGATCGGCGACGTCGTCTCGCCGCGCGAGCGCGGCCGCTACATGGGCCTGTTCGGGGCGGTGTTCGGGTTCGCGAGCGTCGCCGGGCCGTTGATCGGCGGCTTCTTCACGAGCCACGCGAGCTGGCGCTGGATCTTCTACGTGAACCTGCCGCTCGGGCTCGTCGCGCTCGCCGTCATCGCGGTGGCGCTGCCGGCGGTCGCCGAGCGCAAGCGCCACCGCGTCGATTACCTCGGCACGGTGCTGCTCGGCGTCGGGCTCTCGTCGCTCGTCCTGATGACGACGCTCGGCGGCACGTCCTACGACTGGATCTCACCGCAGACGTTCGGCTTCGCTGCGATCGCCATCTGCGCGCTGGCCCTCTTCTGGCGGACCGAGCGGCGCGCCGCCGAGCCGATCCTGCCGCTCGAGCTGTTCGCGAACCCGGTGTTCCGGATCACGAGCGCCGTCGGCCTCGTCGTCGGCTTCGCTCTGTTCGGGTCGCTCACCTACCTGCCGCTGTTCCAGCAGATCGTCCACGGCCTCTCGCCGACCGCATCGGGCCTGCAGCTCCTGCCGCTGATGGCGGGCCTTCTGACCGCGTCGATCCTCTCCGGGCAGCTGATCACCCGAAGCGGCCGCTACAAGGCCTTCCCGATCGTCGGGACGGCCCTGGCAACGGTCGGGATGCTGCTCCTGTCCCGGCTCGACGCCGAGACCGGCACCGTCGTGACCGCGTTCTACATGCTCATCCTCGGCGTCGGCCTCGGATGCGTGATGCAGGTCCTGATCCTCGCCGTGCAGAACGCTGTGCCGTACTCGCAGCTCGGGGTCGCGACCTCGTCGGCGACGCTGTTCCGCTCGATCGGCGGCTCGCTGGGGACGGCGATCCTCGGCGCGATCTTCGCGAACCGGCTCAGCGTCGAGCTCGCCGACCGGCTGCCGCCCGGAGCGGGAGGGGCCGGCGCCGTCGAGGGCGGCGGCTTCAACCCCGCCGAGCTGCTCGGCCTGCCGGCGCCGGTCCGGGACGCCTACGTCGCGGCGTTCACCGACTCGCTCTCGACCGTGTTCCTGATCGCCGCCGGCGTCGTCGCCACGGCATTCGTACTCACCTGGTTCCTCGAGGAGCGGCCGCTCCGGAAGACGGTCGAGACCAGCGACCTCGGCGACGCGTTCGCGGCCCCGCGGGCGGCGACCTCGATCGGCGAGATCACCCGCGAGCTGAGCAGGCTCGTCGGCCGCGAGCGGACCCGCCGCTTCATCGGCACGGTCACGGCGCGCGCCGGCGTCGACGTGACGCCTGCGGAGGCGTGGCTCGTCGGCCGCTCCGAGGAGGACGAAATCCCGGCCGCCGCGTTGGAGGGCCGGACCGCCCAGAGCACCGAGTTGCTCGCCACGGCCGCCGGCCGACTGCGCGAGCGCGGCCTCGTCGAGCCGGAGGGGCTGCGGCTCACCGCGACCGGGCGCGACGTGCGTGCGCGGCTGGTCGACGCTCGCCAGGAGGAGCTCGCCGCGCTCGTCGCCGACTGGGACCCGGAGTCGCCGGAGGTGGACGCGATGATCGCCCGGCTCGCGAGCGAGCTGGCCCGCGGCGAGCCGTCGCCACGTCCGGCGTAGATCATCGTCGCAGCAACCCTATGATCGGCCGATGGCCGCCGCGCAGCGCTCCGCGATCGTCACCGGCGGCGGCAGCGGCATCGGCCGCGCGATCGCCGAGCGGCTCGCCGGCGACGGCTACGGGATCGCCGTCGCCGGGCGTCGCGAGGAAGCATGCCGGGCGACGGCCGCGGCCTGCGAGGCCCGCGGGGTCGCGGCGATCGCTGTCGCCACCGATGTCGGCGATCCGGAGGCGGCGGAGGCACTCGCGGCAGCGGCGATCGAGCGGTTCGGCGGTATCGACGTGCTCGTCAACAATGCCGGCATCGGCGACGGCGCCCCGGTCGGCGAGGAAACGCCGGAAGGGTGGGAGCGGGTGATGCGGACGAACCTGACCGGCGCCTTCCTGGTCGCGCGGGCGGCGCTGCCGTCGCTGATCGAGCGGCGCGGTTCGGTCGTCGGTGTCTCGTCGATCAACGGCGAGCGCGCCGGCCCGGGCTGGGCCGCGTACTCGACCTCGAAGGCGGGCCTGATCATGCTGACCCGCTCGCTCGCCAACGACTACGGACCGCAAGGGGTTCGCGCCAACTGCGTCCTCCCGGGCTGGGTGCGGACCCCGATGGGCGACGCCGACATGGACGATGTCGCGCGGTTGCGCGGCATCGACCGCGAGGACGCCTATCGCCTGACCCATCGGCTGAACCCGCTGCGGCGGCCGGCCGAAGCGAGCGAGGTTGCGGCCGTCGTCGCCTTCCTCGCCGGGCCCGACGCCTCCTACGTGAACGGTGCGGCGATCCCGGTCGACGGCGGCACCAGCGTCGTCGATCCGACCGCAGCAGCCGAGTTCAGCTCCGGCGCCGAGTCGTAGGCCGAGATTCGCCCGAGCGGGTTCAATACGGGCATCGAGGCCGGCTCCGACGCCAACATCCTCTACCTGCTCCGGCACGCGAAGTCGAGCTGGGACGACGCCGGCCTCGACGACCACGACCGGCCGCTGGCGCCGCGCGGCGAGCGCGCCGGAGCGACGATCGAGCGCCACGCACGCGAGGCGGGGGTCCGCCCGGGCCTGGTCATCTGCTCGACCGCGGTCCGGGCCCGGCAGACGCTGGCACTGGTCGCAGGCGGGCTCGGCGACGACCCCGGACCGGAGGTCGTCTACGACCGGCGGATCTACGGAGCGAGCGCCACCGATCTGCTCGAGCGGCTCCGTGAGGTGCCCGCCGCCGTCCGGTCGGTGATGCTCGTCGGCCACCAGCCCGGTATCCAGGATCTCGCCCTCGCCCTGGTCGGCCGCGGCGCGGGGCTCGACCGGCTCAGCGGCAAGTTCCCGACCGCGGCGCTGGCGACGATCGCCGCCCCGCCGCCATGGTCGGGGCTCGAGCGAGGCGACGGAACCGTCGTCGGCATGGTCA